>JBFFJL010000084.1:0-11488 GCA_041555955.1 Nevskiaceae bacterium | reverse complement strand
TCGCCAAGGCCATCGCTGCCGCCAAAGCCGGGAAAGCGGCAAAGCATGCCGCATTAGCCGCCGCCCAGAACGGGACAACGGATGCGCCTGCGGCTGCGACCAGCGATATGCCTCAGCTCGGGGACGACAGCGACGACCCAGTCGCGCGCGCCCTAGCGGCCGCGCAGGCGCGCAAGGCAGCCAAGGCGGCAGAGGCGTCCGCAGCGCCAAATCCGACTACCGATACCGGCGACGACCCGGTTGCCCGCGCCATCGCTGCCGCCAAAGCCAAGAAAGCTGCTAAGGCCGCAGCCGCGATCGACCCCGCGCCCGCCGCCACAGGCGAGACCAGCGGGGACGCCGACGATCCGGTCGCCCGCGCGATCGCCGCCGCCAAGGCGCGCAAGGCCGCACGCGCCGCCGGGGACACTCCGCCCGAATGAAGACGCTCAGCTCACCGTTCCTGCCGGTCACCGCCAGCGTCAGCCAGGTCATGCGCGACGTGCTGATCGCGTTGACCCCCGGCGTTGTGGTTTACGCGCTGCTGTTCGGACCCGGAGTTCTGATCAACATCGTGCTCGCGGTGATCACCTGTGAGCTGATCGAAGCGGCAGTGCTGAAACTGCGCGGCAAGCCACTGAAGCCGTTCCTGCTCGACAGCAGCGCCCTGGTCACTGGCGTCCTGCTGGCACTGGCGGTGCCGCCAACGGCGCCGTGGTGGATCATCGTGGTCGGCTGCAGCTTCGCCATGCTGCTGGGCAAGCACGTTTACGGCGGCCTCGGCTACAACCCGTTCAACCCGGCGATGGTCGGCTTCGTCGTCCTGCTGATTTCTTTTCCGGTGCAGATGACGGCGTGGCCGGCGATGCAACCGTTGTGGTCGGACGCCGACGCGATCAGCGGCGCGACCGCCCTGGATCATGTGCGCACTCAGCTGAGCCTCGAACGCACCTTGAGTGAAATCGGCGGCGATGCGCCGCTGGGCCTGTTGGCTGGCCGCGGCTGGGAATGGATCGCTCTCGCCTATTTCGTTGGCGGCATCTACATGCTGTGGCGCCGGACGATTCGATGGCAGATTCCGGTCGGCCTGCTGTCGGGCATGGCGCTGATCGCTCTGGTGTTCTGGGCCTACGACGGCGACCGCTACGCTTCGCCGCTGTTTCACTGGTTCTC
The DNA here is from genome assembly GCA_041555955.1 of Nevskiaceae bacterium. GTDB lineage: Bacteria > Pseudomonadota > Gammaproteobacteria > Nevskiales > Nevskiaceae > Solimonas. Next base: position 10,336 of record JBFFJL010000084.1, on the reverse strand, counting down.
CGGCGCAACGATGCTCGGCGCGTTCTTCATCGCCACTGATCCGGTGTCTGCCGCCACCACGCCGCGAGGCCGCTTCGTGTTCGGCTTCGGCATCGGCATGCTGACCTATGTGATCCGCACCTGGGGCGGCTACCCGGACGGGATCGCGTTCGCGGTGCTGCTGTTCAACATCTGCGCGCCGACGCTGGATCGCTATCTGCAGCCGCGCATCTATGGCCAGCGCCGCGGAAAGCCGCAGTCATGATGTGCATGAACATGATGCACATGATCGCGAGACGCGCATGAAACTGACCGCCGAACAGATGCTGCGTGCGGGCGCCGTACTCGGCGGCTTCGCCATCGTCGCCGCAGGCGTGCTCGCCGGCACCCACGCGCTGACCAAGGACCGCATCGTCGCCGCGCAGCAGCAACGCCTGCTGACGCAGCTGCATGCCGTACTCCCCGCCGAGCACTACGACAACGACATCGCCGCCGACACAATCGAGCTCAACGAAGCCCAGCTGAATCCCGCAGCGGCAGTCACCGTGTATCGAGCGCGCCGACAGGGCCAGCCCACCGCCGCGATTTTTCAGGTGATGACTCCGGACGGCTACAGCGGACCGATCACGCTGCTGATCGGCGTCGACCTCGACGGCACCTTGAGCGGTGTGCGCGTGGTCGCACACAAGGAAACGCCGGGACTCGGCGACAAGATCGACGCGGACCGCAGCGACTGGATCCTTGGCTTTACCGGCCTTTCGCTCAGCAATCCGGGCCCGCGTGACTGGAAGGTGAAGAAGGACGGCGGCATCTTCGACCAGTTTGCCGGCGCGACGATTACGCCGCGTGCCGTGGTGAAACTGATTCACACGACCTTGGTGTATTACAGCGAGCATCGTGAGATGGTGTTCGAAATCGCGCAGGCGCCGAAATGAGCAGCTATACGAAGATCGTCAAGGACGGCCTCTGGACCAACAATCCAGGCTTGGTGCAACTGCTCGGGCTGTGCCCGCTGCTGGCCACCAGCAACAATCTGGTCAACGGCTTCGCACTGGGCATGGCGACCGTGCTGGTTCTGGTGATGTCCAATACCATCGTCTCGCTGATCCGGCCGGTGGTGCGCCAGGAAATCCGAATCCCGATTTATGTGATGGTGATCGCCGCGCTGGTGACCATTGTCGAGCTGGTGATGAACGCGTACTTCAACGCGCTCTACAACATCCTCGGGATCTTTCTGCCGATCATCACCACCAACTGCATCATCATCGGCCGCGCCGAAGCCTTCGCCTCGAAGAACCCGGTACGGCTGGCTGCGTTCGACGGCCTGATGATGGGCATGGGCTTCGCGCTGGCCCTGATCGCACTGGGCGCGATCCGTGAAGTGCTGGCGCAAGGCACGCTCGGCGATGGCCTGCATCTTCTGCTCGGCGAATCGTTCAAGGGCGTGCACCTGACCGTGATTCCACACTACCAGGGCCTGCTGCTGGCGGCGTTGCCGCCCGGCGCCTTCATCGGCCTGGGCCTGCTGGTCGCCGGCAAGAACTGGATCGACGCGCGCTACAAGGCGCGTGCGGTGGCAGCGGCGCCGGCACCCGCGGCAGCATAACTAGACAGGACACCAGTGGCGCTCAATCTGGTGACCACGAAGATTCACGGATTTCCAGACTGGCATCTCACTGGCTGGCCCGATTTCGAACGATGGATCGAAAAAGTTTCTTCCACGTCAATCACAACTCTATTCAGAGGACAGAGGTGCGCGTGGAAACTTCTGCCGCATCTGGCTCGTGACACCAATAACCGATCCGTATTGTCTTTGGAACAGGCCTCTCTCCAGGAATTTAGAGAGCGGGCCGTCAGTTCTCTTCAAGAAGTCCCTAAGACAGATTGGGACTGGCTCGTAACCGCTCAACATCATGGCCTACCAACCAGACTGCTTGATTGGTCCGAAGACCCCCTAATCGCTCTGTGGTTTGCGCTTCGAAACGCAAGCAAGGAAAACAGCAGCCCTGAAGTCTGGGCTTTTTCTCCCTACGCTAACGACATTATCGACAACTTGGGAAGCGCGCGACCCTTTTCCGGGAGTCACACAAAAGCCTTCCAGGCCAGCTTCAACCACCCGAGAATCAAAGCGCAAAAATCGTGGTTCACAGCGACAAAATTTGTCGAAAAAGCATCAACGGGATTTGTTCCTATCGAGCGTAATCAGCGACTAAGGCATCGAATTCAACGTGTGCGAATCAGCATGACTGCAATTTCCAGATTGCAGTCCGAACTAGAAGCGCGAGACTACACAAAGCTTCGCGTTATTCCGGACACTGATGAGGTGGCCTCTAAGATCAAAAAGAAATTCTTTCCTCGAATGCCGGCCTAAAAGCAGCGAAGAGTCGCTCAATCACGACCCTATCGGACAGGACGATATTCCATGAACCCTTCCAAACGCGCACAGATCTTCGCGCGCCTGCAGGCCGCCAACCCGTCGCCTACGACCGAATTGCACTACAGCTCGCCGTTCGAGCTGCTGGTGGCCGTGGTGCTGAGCGCGCAGGCCACCGATGTCGGCGTCAACAAGGCCACCGCCAGACTGTTCCCCGTCGCCAACACGCCGCGGGCGATCCTGGAACTGGGCGAAGCCGGCCTACGCGAGTACATCAAGACCATCGGCCTGTATCAGACCAAGGCAAGGAACGTCATCGGCCTGTGTCGCATGCTGATCGAACGGCATGACAGCGAGGTTCCGCGCGAACGCGACGCGCTGGAAGCGCTGCCCGGCGTCGGCCGCAAGACCGCCAATGTGGTGCTGAATACCGCGTTTGGCGAGCCGACGATCGCGGTTGACACCCATATCTTTCGCGTCTCCAACCGCACCGGCATCGCACCCGGCAAGACTGTGCGCCAGGTCGAGGACAAGCTGGTCAAGTTCACGCCCAGGGAATACGCCCGCGATGCACATCACTGGCTGATCCTGCACGGCCGCTACGTGTGCAAGGCACGCAAACCCGAATGCGGACGCTGCCCGATCTTTGACCTGTGCGAATTCCGCAGCAAGACGGCGCCCCCACCTGCGCCGCTGATCTAGAGCCGGTTCAGGCGGCGGCCAGCGCGGTCTCTGCGGGCACGTAGGGAAATCCCAGCGCAGTGGCCACCGCGTCGTAAGTTACCTGGCCGCGATGCACATTGAGGCCGGCGCACAGATGCGGATCATCCAGCAGCGCCCGCTTGTAGCCCTTGCCGGCCAGCGCCAACACAAACGGCAGGGTGGCGTTGGTCAGTGCAAAGGTCGAGGTGTGCGCGACGCCGCCCGGCATGTTGGCGACGCAGTAGTGCACGATGCCTTCGACCACGTAGGTCGGGTCCTGATGCGTGGTCGGGTGCGAGGTTTCGAAGCAGCCGCCCTGATCGATCGCGACGTCGACGATCACCGACCCGGTCTTCATCTTCGGCAGCATGTCGCGCGTCACCAGCTTCGGCGCCGCGGCGCCGGGCACCAGCACCGCACCGATCACCAGATCGGCTGAATTGACGCAGCGCTCAACCGCATCGCGCGTCGAATACAGAGTCGCCAGACGTCCATCGAACACAATGTCCAGCCAGTTCAGACGTGCCAGCGAACGATCAAGAATCGTCACGCGCGCGCCCATGCCCACCGCGATGCGTGCAGCGTTGTAGCCGACCACGCCCCCGCCGATCACCACGACATCTGCAGCCGGCACCCCGGGCACACCACCGAGCAGCACGCCATTGCCGCCAGCGGCTTTTTCCATCGCATGCGCGCCGGCCTGGATTGACATGCGACCGGCCACTTCACTCATCGGCGCCAACAGCGGCAAGCCGCCACTGCGATCGGTCACCGTCTCGTAGGCAATGGCGATGCAACCGGACTCCACCAGCGCTTGCGCCTGTTTCGGGTCCGGCGCCAGATGCAGGTAGGTGAACAGCACCTGCCCCTCACGCAGCATCGCGCATTCAGCCGGCTGCGGCTCCTTGACCTTGACGATCATCTCGGCCTGCTCAAAAACCTCGGCAGCGGTCTGCACAATGCGGGCGCCAGCGACAACGTAGTCGTCATTGCTGATGCCGATGCCGAGCCCGGCTCCGGTCTCGATCAAGACCTCGTGTCCATGTGCGGTCAGCTCGCGCACGCCGGCAGGCGTCAGGCCCACGCGATATTCGTGATTCTTGATTTCCCGCGGTGTGCCGATACGCATCGCACGGCTCCTCGTTCGGTGCAGGCAAGGATTATTTCACAGGGCTGACGCGCTTCACCTCGTGGATTTCCCTCATATGGACGCAGATCGTTCGACCAGCGTCACCTACAATGGCGCCCTCTACACACTTCGGAAGCCCCCACGTGTCCATGCCGCCCCGGCGCCCATTGATCAACTCCCTTCCCTCAGTCCTGCTCGTGGTTGGAGTCGGTCTTTGTGGCTATTACGGTCTGGCCTGGTATCAACTGCCGGTTTACAACGAGGCCGACTTGGTGGCGTCGACCGAACTCAATCTGCAGATCGACCTGCAACGCCGGGGCCAGAACCTCCAGCCGGATGCCGAAGGGCTCGAACGCATGCGCAGCCAGGTGCGCGCCGAGGTCGAAGCTGAAATCGGACGCGAACGCGAAACAATCGAACGCCGCTTCGGCATCGGCCTGATTGCGCTGGTTGTCGGCATCGGACACGTGGTGTTCGGGCGCATGACCCGGCGCCCATAGCCCATCCCCGAAACGAAACTGCCGGCACAAGGCCGGCAGTTGTTTGAACGTCGGGACGAGTTTGCCTCGCCCGAGCAGCCTGTCGATCAGGGCACGGCTGGATCAGCGTCGTCCGGATCACACGCCGCACCGACGCCATCGCCATCGCCATCGGCCTGATCGGCGTTTGCGACCGTGGGACAGTTGTCTTCGGAATCAAGCACGCCGTCAGCATCGCCATCCGGGAAGTAGGTGATGCCTGCAATAGTAAAGGTGATGGTGTCCTCGCCCGCGCACTTGTTCGCCGGCAAGACTACCGTGAGGTTAATGACACCCGATTCGGCTTCGTCGCCATCCGGCGCGCGAACTCGATAGATGTACGTGTTCCCATCCACCGAGTTGTCCGTCGTGTTTGGCACGTCGGTCGCCTCATCGGGAACGTCACCCACTTCACTGCTCAAGCTGACCGTCGAGTCGAATGGCAACGGATTGTCGTTGACGTCACGGACAACGACGGCGAACGTGGCGACGGCCTTGGGCTGACGCAGCGTCAGCGTACGGGACGCCGCGTCGTAGTCGTTTGGCGCGTCGACAAAAACGCTGATGTCGCTGTTTTCGAGCACTGGACCATCGGACATCGAGAGCACAAGACTCTGGCGCAGGTTCAGCGTTTCCGAGCGGCAGTTGGTTCCGGGTGAATCGCAGATATACCCGGTAAAGCTGCCATTCGCCCCATCGAACACACCGTTGTTGTTGTAGTCGACGGTGACCTCGCTATTGTTGCGCGTGCCACTCTCATCGTCGTCGCGGAAGGCTTCGCCGAGATCGGAGAAGGTCTCGCCGACGTCGTAAACCCCGTTGCCATTGCTGTCGATGAAACTTTCCTCACCGATCGCCGTAGCCAGGATCGTGACCCTGCCATTTGCCGGACGCGGAGCCCGCGACGTCCAGGTGACCGAGCAGACGCCCGCCTCAACCAAGGCATCACCGAATGGATCGCCGGTTGTGCACTGGCCATTGATTGCCCCGCCTTCGGCGGTGAATGCCGTTGCCGTGCCCTCGGGTGCCGGATTGTTGTAGCGGTCAGCCAGCCGAATATTGATGGTGACCGGCTCGCCATCACAGCTGAGCGCACGTGGGTTCAGCACATCAGCCGACAGCGAGAAACTGTCCTGATCCGGAATGCCGGTCGTAATCACCAGCTGGTCGGATTGTGACGTGATCGTCATGCCGCTGACCGGATCCACCGTCGACGCCGTCACACGTACCGAGGTGTGCGCGCTGCCGGCAACAACCGTGGTGCTCACGTTGCCATTGACGTCGGAAACCGCACTGCTCGCAGACAGGCGCGTTCCACCCACCGTCGAATTCAGCGCAAAGGCGACCGTTCGATTTGCAAGCGGATCCCCAACCAGGTCCGTCAATTTAAAAACGATGCGGGATTGCGAGGGCAGCGGACTGCCGATCATCCCGATCACCTGGGGTTCCGCAGAGACGAACTGCAGACCGCCCGCTTCCGCGGCTGCGACCGTTACCGTGCCGCTGGCCTCCAGCGGTGCGTCCTCACCCGGCAGCGTCACATACGCAGTGACCTTGTCATTTCCGGAGCAGCCCTTTGCGGTGTAGGTCACCAGCACGCGCCCTTCCGTCGTCGTCACCGGATCGGCCGGATCCAGCGTCGCCAGATTGCTGGCAAGACAGCTGGAGCTGAAGCCGACGGTTGCATTGGTGCCGAATGCAATCGATCCGTCGTTACTGACGATATCGACCTGCAGCGTGGTTGCACCCCCGGCGGACAAATTCGGCACGGTGACCAGAATCTTCCCGTTGGAAAACCCGCCGCCAGATTTGACGTATCCGACACGAAAACCGGAACTGGTTCCGAACGTCGCCTCGCCGCCGCAGGCAACCAGCCCTGTCAGCAAACACAACGCCGCAGCACGGCCGATCAAACGTGAAATGGAATGCCTGTTGCCCATGGTCTCCCGCCTGCCGCGCGCACGACCGCGGCGCTGGTAAAGGTCTGGCCGGATGCTAAACCCAAAATCCAATAAAAATCAAGCAAATCCCAGCGACATTGCAAGCGTCTTCGGAGGTTCAGGCCCATCCATTTGCGCTGAATGGTGCCCTTGGCAGGAATACTCGGCAGCGCCTCGCCCTTCGGGCCATCACCGCAAGCGGTGACGTTCAATCCGGGAACGCCGGATTGCGAACCTCACAATAGTTCTGTCGCAGGTTCTTTGCCTCCTCCGCAAACCACGTTACAACCGTCCGACTTCATCCGCTCACCAGACTCTGGTGCCCTTGGCAGGAATCGAACCTGCGACCCTCCGCTTAGGAGGCGGATGCTCTATCCACTGAGCTACAAGGGCTCGAACTGTCGCGTTCGGGCGCCTATGGTAGTCGATGCTGCCGTCAACTTTTCAGCACCTGCCCGAGAAATGCACGCAGGCGCGGATGAGCGGTATCGCCGAAGAAGCCGTCCGGTGTGTTGACGTAGCCGATCTCGCCGGCTTCCATGAAAATCACGCGGTCGGCGACGGCGCGAGCAAAACCCATTTCATGCGTGACCACGCACATGGTCATGCCTTCCGCCGCCAGATCCTTCATCACATCCAGGACCTCGTTGACCTTTTCCGGGTCCAGCGCACTGGTCGGTTCGTCGAACAGCATCACCGCCGGATTCATCGCCAGCGCGCGCGCAATCGCCACGCGCTGTTGCTGTCCGCCCGACAGCTGCGCGGGATGGCAGTCGCACTTGTCGCGCAAGCCGACCTTGTCGAGCAACGCCAGCGCACGGGTCTGTATCTCTTCGCGCGCCGCTTTCGACACCACCCGCGGCGCCAGGCTCAGGTTTTCCAGCACGGTCTTGTGCGGAAACAGATTGAACGACTGGAACACCATGCCAACCTGGGTGCGCAGGCGGTTCAGATCCGTTCCTGACGCATGCACCGACTGGCCGAGCACGAAAACCTCACCGGCGCTGATCGGTTCCAGGGCATTGAGGGTTCGCAACAGGGTCGACTTGCCCGAACCACTGGGGCCGACGATGCAGATGACTTCGCCGCTCGAAACACTGAGCGAAACCTCTTTCAGTGCCTGCAATCCGTTGGGATAAACCTTGCTGACCCCGCGCACATCGATCAGAGGCTCAGTCATGCGCCATGCTCCGCTCCAGACGCCGCACCCATAGCGACAACGCTCCGGTCAGCAACAAATACATCGCGGCGACCGTGAACCAGACCTCGAACGGACTGAAGGTCGAACTGACCACCTCGCGCCCGGCCTTGGTCAGATCGGTCAGCGCCATCACCGAGACCAGCGAAGAATCCTTGATCAGATTGATGAACTGCCCCGCCAGGGATGGCAGCGATTTCTTCAGCGCCTGCGGCAGGATGATGTGCCGCATCGCCTGCACGTAGTTCAGCCCCAAGCTACGCGCAGCTTCCATCTGGCCGCGCGGCACCGCCTCGATGCCGGCACGCACGATCTCGGCAACGTAGGCACCCGTGAACACCGCCAGCGCCGCGACGCCGGCGGTGAATGCGGACAGGTCCATGACCGTGCCGACAAAGAAATAGAAGATGAATATCTGCACCAGCAGCGGCGTACCGCGGATCACTTCGACATAGGTCGCCGCGGCGGCGCGTGCGGCCGGATTCTGCGCCACCCGCCCGAGGCCGGTGATCACGCCGATGACCAGCGCGAACAACAGCGACACCGCCGACAGCTTCAAGGTCAGCCACAAGCCCCAGGTCAACGGACCGGCGCTGATGCCGGCCTTGATCGCCAGCACGTCCCCCTCGAACACCAGGTCGCCGTCGCCGGCATTGACCCGATCGAACTGATCGAACTGCGCGGACTCCGCCGTGCGCAAGGCCTGCAGCCGGATACTCCTGCCGTCCTCGGATACGCTGACGAAGCCGTCGAACGGCGCCTGGATCTCCTCACCGTCGAAGCTGACGATGTATTGCGGAATCCGCTCCCAATGCCAGCTGTAATCGACGCGCTTTCCGGCGACATAGACCCCGGCGCCGAAGGCAAACAACAACAGCAGGTACAGCGCGATCCAGCTCAGCCGGGACAGCTTCGGAGTCATACGTCGCGCCTCAGCCGGTGACGTTTTTCAGCCAGACGGTGTTCTCGAACCATTTCTTGTGCAGGGCGTCGTAGACGCCATCGTCGCGAATCTGCCGCAGGAAATTGTTCAGCCAGTTCAGAAAGTCCGGATCGCCCTTGCGCACACCCCAGCCCAGCGATTCGCGCGTGAACGGTTCCGAAAGATGCTCGACCTGGTCCGGAAACTGCGCCGCATAGACGAGGTTGTATGGCTGATCGTAGACAAAGGCATCGGCGCGGCCATTGCGCACTTCGATCATCGCGTCGACTTCGCTTTCGTAATTGCGAATGCGCGCGTTGGGCAGGTAGCGCCGTGCGGCGATGTCGCCGGTCGTACCGAGCTTGGTCGCGATCGTGTACTTGGGATCGTTCAGCTGCGCGTACCCCGTCACCGTTCCGGCGAGCTTTCGATTGAGCAGCACCGTCTGGCCGATGACGATATAGGGATCGGTGAAATTGATCTGCAGGTTGCGCTCCGGCGTGATCGTCATGCCGCCCATCAAGATGTCGAACTTCTCCGTCAGCAGAGCAGGAATGATGCCGTCCCACTGGGTGTTGACCAGCTTCAGCTCGACGCCCATGGTCTTGGCCATCAGCCGCGCCAGATCGACGTCGAAACCGATGATGTTGCCCTTCTTGTCGCGCATCTCGAACGGCATGTAGCCGGCTTCGAGGCCGACCCGCAGCTCGCCACGCTGCAGGATTTCGTGCAGAGTCGATTTCTCCCACAGCGCCTGATCGGACGCCATCACCCAAGATGGCGCAGCCATCGCCAGCGCCAGCAGCGCCCCCAGGATTTTCCTCATGCGCGGGAAATCGTTCACAAGTCAGGATTAGACTCAGAACCTTACAGGCAAGCTCAAAACGATGCGAGAGGAGTTTCTCCCCTATCTGCAGGCGATTGACGCGCAGCTTCCCGAGATGCGTAACGCTGTGCTGCGGCTGTCGCAACAGAACTCCGGCAGCTACAACGCCTCCGGTGTGCGCGCGGTCGGCGAACAGATACTTCAGCGCTTTGCCCCGCTCGGCTGCGCCCACACGTGGATCGAGTTGCCGGCGCAGACATGGATGGCGTGGAAGACGTTGGGCCAGACCGGGGTCGGGATGACCGCCTCGTCACCGGCGCCGATCAGCATCTGCGCCGTCTGCATGATCGCCTGCATGCCGCCGACGGTGACGAACACGCGTTCGCTGTCGACCGCGGTCCCGTGCAGGTTGGAGAGGTAATCCGCCAGCGCCGCGCGCAACGGCGGAATGCCCCGCTGCCAGGTGTAGAAAGTCTCGCCGTCATGCAGCGCCGCCATCGCCGCGTCGCAAATGAAACGTGGTGTCGGCTGGTCGCCCTCGCCGACCCACAGCTTGATCAGGTCGTCGTATTTGCGCCCGTAATTGAAGATCTCGATGATCCCGCTCTCGGGCAGCGAGGCGATATGCGGGGCGATGTCGCCAAGTAAACCTTGCCGGTTCTTGTCGAGCATCCTATCCGTCCCTCCGCCGTGGCCGTCCTGCATTCTCTAGACCTCCCGGCGCGGGCGATCAACCGCCGATCAGGTC
>JBFFJL010000083.1:0-11510 GCA_041555955.1 Nevskiaceae bacterium | reverse complement strand
GCAGCGATGCCTACAAGGCCATGGACGTACTGCTGCAGTGCTTCGCCGATCCGTCTGCCTGTGCGTCGCTGCTGGCGGGTTTCGGTGGGGCTGTGGTGACGGACCTGCCACTGCTCGGCAGCGCGCATGGTGGCCACGCCTGGTTCGACTACTGCGACGGCAAGCCCGACGACACGCCACTACCCATTGATCCTCGCGCGCTGGTCGTGCCCGGCGTCAACAGCGGCAAGGCGGTGTACTACAACGCGTACTGGAAGGATTGCCACGCCGATCCGGCTGCGGTCGGCGAAGAGCCGCCGGCACAAACCTGTGGTGAGCTGCGCGCGATGACGGCCAGCGGTCGTGCGCTGATCGAGGGTAATGGCGCAATCGGTGCCGGCTGGTATTTCGGCGGCAGTGCCAGCGACAGCGGCAATCTGTCGGCCGAGGAATACAACACGCTGTGGCAGACCTGGGGTCTGGACGCCCGCCCTGACAATTTCGATCAGCTGGTGGCCGAGCGTTACGGCATGGGCATGGGCGCGATCCGTAATCCGTATCCGCTTCCGGGTGAGGACCCGAATACGACCGACGGTGGCAGCGGACAGTTGCCCACCGGGCTGACCCAGCTGCGCACTGCAGACGGCGGCTGGAGCGGCCGGCTCGGCACCACCTGTCACGTCTGCCACAGCGGACAGGTCTCCGGTATTGACAGTATCGGCACGCTCTACGGCAACGCCAACAGCCTCAGTGAATTCGGTCAGATGGATCTCGATCTGGGCCACGGCTACGCCGGCGTGCCGGCGCAGGTGCCGATCATCGTCGGCAAGACCCGCGGCACCAACAATGCCCTGGCGCTGCAGATCATCACCTTGCTGTTGGCGCAGGACATCCGTCCGCTCGACCCCGACTTTGTCGGCTTTGCGCTGCTGACGCCCAACGGCGGCTCGATCGATGCGCCGGCGTGGTGGAACATGGGTCATCGTCCGGTCAAATTCCAGGACGGCTTTCTGGCGATGGACGCACTGCGCTCGGATCTCGGCTTCTATCTTCCGGGGCCCGGTCCCGCCGGTTTCGACTGGATCAGGCAGCATGCGCGTGCCGGCGATACCTATGTGATGTCGTTGAAGTCACCGGTGTATCCGGGCGCGATCGACACCGCGCTGGCCGAGCAGGGTGCGATCCTGTTCCACTCCAAGAACCTCTGGGGTGAAGGTCTGGACAATCCGTCGCCACGGCCGGCCGGCGGCAACGGCTCCTGTGCCAGCTGCCACGGCGCCTACTCGCCACGCTACGTCAACGACCCGGCGTATCTGGACGCGCCGGCACTCGAAGGCGTCGCCAGCTACATCGTGCCGCGCGATCTGATCGGCACCGACCCCAAGCGCGTCGACAGCGACAGCGAAGCGGCAGAGCAGTACGGCAAGCAGAACTTCTTCGCCTATCCGGAGACGCTGAACGACGATCCGGACCTGGACTGCAGCACGCAGAATCGCGCGGAAATCCGCCAGGGTCGGGAGCACGGCTATCTGGCGCCACCGCTGTACGGTGTCTGGGCCACGGCGCCGTACTTCCACAACGGTTCGGTGCCGAATGTCTGGGAAGTGCTGCAGCCGGCCGATCGCCAGACGATCTGGCGCCGCGTGTCGACGCCGGCGCGTGTCGATCAGCTGGGGCTGGTGATGGGATACGACACCGATTTCGGGCGTGCCTACGACACCGACAGGCTGGGCTGGAAGTACGACACGCTGGCTTGCGGCGAGCCGGGCACGATGCCGTATCTGGACTGCAGTACCAACGATACCGATCCGGTGTTTCAGGACCTGCTGAACATCCTCAACTCCAGCAATCCGTATCTCTGGTATCTCGGCACGGGGCCGACCAGCGACGCGCAGCTGGAGACGCGAAAGACCTACAACACGCGCATGTACGGGCAGGGCAACCAGGGCCACGTGTTTACGTCGGTGCTGACGGATCAGGAACGCCGCGCGATCATCGAGTATCTGAAGACGCTGTAGCGCGCGGCGCCATCATGCACTCAGCGCGCGTGCGCGCGGCGGAACGCGGTCGGTGACTGTCCGGTCCAGCGCTTGAACGCGTGGATGAAGCTGGCCGACTCGGCATAGCCCAGGCGCTCGGCGATCTCGTCGAGCTTGAGCTTGGCGGTCTTGAGCATTTCCTCGGCCAGCGCCTGGCGTACTTCCTCGGTCAGTGCACGAAACGAGGTGCCTTCCTCCTGCAGGCGCCGGCGCAGGCTGCGCGGCGCCATGTGCAGCTCGGCGGCCAGCGCCTCGATGTCCGGCATCTTGTGCGGGGATTGCAGCAGGCGGTCACGCACGCGCGCGGACATGCCGACGCGTTTGCGTTTGCGTGCGAGCAGGCGCCGGCAGTAATCCTCGCAGGCGCGCGACACCAGCTCATTGCCCTGAGGCAGTACGGTGTCCAGATACTCGGGTTTCAGGAACACGGCGTTACTGGGCATGCCGAACTGCGGACGCAGGCCGCACAACTCAATGAACTGGGTGACATACGCCGGTTCGGCGCAGCGGAAATGCACGCTCTGGAACGGTGACGCGCCCGGCATCACTTCCGTCATCGCATTGACCATTGCGGCGAAGTCGCGCTCCAGCAGGAATTGCTGCACGTCCTCGGGAATCTCCGTGTCATCCATCAGCACACAGGGCGCGCCGTCGTCGAAGCGCAGCGAGAAACGGATGAAGGCGAAGCTCAGATCGAGGTAGCGCGTGGCCACCTGGGCCAGCGCGCGCGGCGTCGGGCTCGTCGCCAGCGCGAAGCCCCAGACGCCGTAAACCGAGAGGTGGTAGCGCGCGCCGGCCGCCAGACCCAGTGCCGGCAGGTAGCCGATCCGGGCCACGATATTGCGCACCAGCTGCAGCTCCTGCGCCGGCAGAACTTCGGTGTGTGCATCGGCCAGCGCTTCGGCGGATACGCCGGTGCCCCACAGGCAGTCGGTCGCGGGCATGCCCTGTTCGGACGCGAGCCGGGTCAGCAACTGCATGCTGACGATGCTGCGGGGCACGTTGCTCGGTGACATCGACGGATTGACTCGGGAGTGGCCTGGATGAATCACTTTGGCCGCAAGTATCAATCAAATGACCTTGGGCGTCATCCGGCACGGCACACGACCAGTGCACAATGCGCAGCTGGAGTGGAGGAGCATTCATGGACGCAACCGGACAGTCGGCGCGCTTTGCCGTCGCCATCATCGGCTCGGGCTTCGGCGGCCTGGGCATGGCGTATTACCTGAAGCAGGCCGGCATTCAGGACTTTGTGATTCTGGAGAAGGCACAGGAGGTCGGCGGCACCTGGCGCGAGAACACCTATCCGGGCGCGGCCTGCGACGTGCCGTCGCATCTGTACTCGTACTCGTTCGAGCCGCACTACCCGTGGTCCAACCGCTATGCGCCGCAGTCCGAAATTCTGGCGTACATCCAGCACTGTGCGCGCAAGTACGACATCGTGCCGCACATCCGCTTCGGCGCCGAAGTGCGCGCCGCCGAGTTCGACGATGCGCGCGGCCTCTGGGTGGTGACGCTGGCCAGTGGTGGGCGCATCGAGGCCGACACCGTCGTCAGCGCGGTGGGTCAGCTGCACCGCCCGGCGATCCCAAAGATCAAGGGTCTCGACTGTTTCCAGGGTCGCATGTTCCATTCGGCGCACTGGGATCACGACTATGATCTCGACGGCAAACGCGTCGCCGTGATCGGTACCGGCGCCAGTGCGATCCAGTTCGTGCCGGCGATCGCGCCAAAATTGAAGCAGATGTTCGTGTATCAGCGCTCGCCGGGCTGGATCATTTCGAAATTGGATCGCAAGTTCTCGCGCTTCGAGCGCTGGCTGCTGGATACCTTCCCGCTGCTGCACGACATCGACCGGGCGCGCATCTACGGGCTAACCGAAGCCCTGGGGTACGCCTACGCCGGCCACCGGTGGGCAGAACGCCTGGTCACCGCGTTCTCAAAGCTGCAGTTCTACATCCAGCTGCGCGACCCGGCGTTGCGGCGCAAGCTGATTCCCAACTACCGTATCGGCTGCAAGCGCATCCTGCTGACCCGCGACTGGCTGCCGACCTTGGCGCGGCCGAACGTCGAGCTGGTGACCGATGATGTCACCGAGATCACCGAGAGCGGCGTGCGCAGCGCCGACGGCAAGACGCGTGAGGTCGACGCGATCATCTTCGGTACGGGCTTCGCCGCCACGCAGTTCCTGACGCCGATGCGCGTCAGCGGTCGCGGCGGCATCGAGCTGCACGAAACCTGGAAGGACGGCGCCGAGGCCTATCTGGGCATGGCCGTGGCCGGCTTCCCGAACTTCTTCATGCTGTACGGCCCGAACACCAATGTCGGGTCGGGTTCGATCATCTTCATGCTCGAATGTCAGCAGCGCTACATCGTGCGCATGCTGCAGCAGCGCCGCGCGCAGAAGATGGGCCCGCTCGAGGTCAAGGCCGGAGCACAGTCCGCGTATGTGCAGGAGATCCTGCAGCGCAGCGCCAAGACCACATTCGAGGGTGGATGCCACAGCTGGTACACGACCGAAAGCGGCCGCAATACCAACAACTGGATCGGCCTGATGGGCGAGTTCAAGCGGCGCACCGCCGAGCCGGTGATGTCGGACTACCAGGTCGTTGCACAGGCACAGAAGTCGGCCCAACCGGTCGCCGCGTAATCACGTACGGCTTGCGGACGCAATCCGCACGACTGGCCTCGATCATCAATCGACTGGCCGTTAGGCGCATGCCCATGCGTTTGCCGTGGCTGCACTATTCAACGGACACAACAGACCGGTCGACGTGATCGCGGCTTGTCCCGCGCGATGACCGGACGCGAGGAGAACAACGCATCAGGCGAGCCCGTCGTGAGCGCACGACTGCCGTCGCGTTTCGCTGTTCCCCGATTCCATGATTGGCGGTGCGCTGCTGCGTGCCGCTGCCCGTTTCGTTTGATTATCCGGTGAAGACCACGCCATGACCGAAGCCTATCTATACGACCATGTACGCACGCCGCGCGGCAAGGGCCGCGCCGACGGCGCCTTGCACGAAATCACGCCGCTGCAGCTGGGTGCGCAGGTGCTGCAGGCGCTGCGCGAGCGCAACCAGCTCGATACCGCACTGATCGACGACGTCATCATGGGCATCGTCTCGCCGGTCGGCGAACAGGGGGCGGTGATGCCGCGCCTGATGGCGCTGGCCGCGGGCTTTGCCGAGACCGTTGCCGGTGTGCAGGTGAACCGCTTCTGCGGTTCCGGCCTGGAAGCGTTCAGCATGGCTGCGGCCAAGGTCATGTCCGGCCAGGTGCTGGCGGCGATCGGCGGCGGCGTCGAATCGATGTCGCGCGTGCCGATGGGTTCCGACGGCGGCGCCTGGCCGACCGATCCGGCGATTGCGCCGAAGGTGCACTTCGTGCCGCAGGGCATCGGCGCCGACCTGATCGCGACCATGGACGGCTACACGCGCGCCGACGTCGATGCTTTCGCGGTGGAGTCGCAGCGCCGTGCCACGCAGGCCTGGGCCGAAAACCGGTTCCAGAAGTCGATCCTGCCGGTGCGCGATGTCATCGGCGGCGTGGTACTGGATCGCGACGAGTACATCCGCTCCGGCACCACGGTGGACGACCTGGGCAAGCTCAAGCCGGCGTTCGAGATGCTCGGTCTGGCGGGTGGCTTCGATGCGGTGGCACTGCAGCGCTACCCGGAAGTCGAGACCATCCACCACGTGCATACCGCCGGCAACTCGTCGGGCATCGTCGACGGCGCCTGCGGCATCCTGATCGGCAGCAAGGCCTTCGGCGAACAGACCGGACTCAAGCCGCGTGCACGCATCCGCAGCTTCGCGGCCATCGGTTCGGAGCCCTGCATCATGCTGACCGGTCCCGCCGCGGTGTCGCAGAAGGCACTCAAGCTCGCCGGCATGGACGTCAAGGACATCGACCTGTTCGAGGTCAACGAAGCTTTCGCTGCAGTCGTCATGCGCTTCATGAATGCCATGGGCGTATCGCAGGACAAGGTCAACGTCAACGGTGGCGCCATTGCGATGGGCCATCCGCTGGGCGCGACCGGTGCAATGATCCTCGGCACCGCGCTGGACGAACTGGAACGCACCGGAAAATCCACCGCACTGGCCACGCTCTGCGTCGGCGCCGGCATGGGCAACGCCGCCATCATCGAACGGGTCTGAGCCACGGCTTCGACCGCAGAGCGCATTCACCGCGCTCGCGAACAACGGAATGCATCACATGACTACATTGAAATTCGACATCGACACCCACGGCGTCGCGGTGCTGAGCATCGACGTGCCCGAGCGCCCGATGAACGTGCTGACGCCGGAGCTGACCGCCGAGCTGAGCGAAGCCGTCGAGCGCGTGGCTACCGACAGCAACATCAAGGGCGCGATCATCACCTCCGGCAAGCCCGGCAGCTTTGTGGCCGGCGCGGACCTGAAGGATCTGGTCACCGCCTTCGACAAGGGCATCAGCGCCGCCGAAGGCGCCAAGGCGTCCTATGAACTGTCGCGACTGTTCCGCCGCATCGAGACTTGCGGCAAACCGTTTGCCGCGGCGATCAACGGACTGGCACTCGGCGGTGGTCTGGAGCTGTGCCTGGCCTGCCATTACCGCGTGCTGCTGGATGCACCCAAGGTGGTTGTCGGCCTGCCGGAAGTGCAGGTCGGCCTGCTGCCGGGCGCCGGTGGCACGCAGCGTCTGCCGCGCCTGATCGGCATCATGGCGGCGTTGCCGCTGCTGTTGCAGGGCAAGCAGATCAAGCCGGCCGAAGCGCTCAAGCTCGGTATCGTCAACGCGCTGGGCACTGCCGAAACCGTGCTGTCGCAGGCACGCGACTGGCTGCTGGAATCGCCCAGCGCCGAGCAGCCCTGGGACAACAAGAAGTTCAAGATTCCGGGCGGTGCCGGCCCGATGGCAGCGCACGCGTCGCAATCGTTCATTGCCGGCAATGCGCTGACCTCGGCCAACACCCACGGCAACTATCCGGCGCCGCCGGCGATCATGTCCTGCGTCTACGAAGGCACGCAGGTGCCGATCGACGTCGGTCTGCGCATCGAGAGCAAGTACTTCGGCAAGCTGCTGTCCGGCCCGGTCGCGCGCAACATGATCCGCACCCTGTTCGTAAACAAGGGCGCGGCGGAAAAGCTGGCAATGCGGCCCAAGCAGATCGAAAAATCCAAGGTGCAGAAGCTCGGCGTGCTTGGCGCCGGCATGATGGGCGCCGGCATCGCGCACGTCAGTGCCAAGGCCGGGATCGACGTCGTGCTGATGGACTCGACGCAGGAGCAGGCCGACAAGGGCAAGGCCGGCATCGCCGCGCTGCAGGCCCGCGACATGAAGAAGGGCCGCACCACACAGGACAGGATCGACACGCTGCTGAGTCGCATCACCGCGACCAGCGACTATGCCCAGCTTGAGGGCTGCGACCTGATCGTCGAAGCCGTCTTCGAGAAGCGTGAGATCAAGGCCGATGTCACGCACAAGGCCGAAGCAGTGATTCCGGAGTCGGCAGTGTTCGGTTCGAACACCTCGACCTTGCCGATCACCGGTCTGGCGCAGGCATCGAAGCGTCCGAAGCAGTTCATCGGCATTCACTTCTTCTCGCCGGTCGAGAAGATGCCGCTGGTCGAGATCATCGTCGGCGAGCAGACCAGCGAAGCGACAATTGCGAAGACTCTCGACTACGTCGGTCAGCTGAAGAAGACGCCGATCGTCGTGCGTGATTTTCCGGGCTTCTTCACCAGCCGCGTGTTCGGCACCTTCACCCAGGAAGGTCTGCGCATGCTGCTCGATGGCGTGCAGCCGGCCTTGATCGAAAACGCCGCGAAGCTCGCCGGTTTTCCGGTCGGTCCGCTCGCGGTCTCCGACGAAGTCACGTTGACGCTGCAGCAGAGCATCTTCAAGCAGCAGGACGCCGATGGTCTGGCCGACAAGTACCGCGGCCTGATCGGTCGGCCGGTGGTCGACAAGATGGTCGACGAGCTGAAGCGGCCGGGCAAGCGCTTTGGCGCCGGCTTCTACGACTATCCGGAAGGTGGACAGAAGCATCTGTGGCCGGGACTGAAGGACGCGTTCCCGCCGGCCAGGCAGCAGCCGAGCGTGGACGAGGTCAAGCAACGTCTGCTGACGATTATGGCGCTGGAAACCGCGCGCTGCTTCGAGGAAGGCGTGGTGTCCAATCCCATCGATGGCGACATCGGTTCGATCCTGGGCATCGGCTTCCCGCCCTGGACCGGTGGCACCTTGTCGTACATCGACACGTTGGGCCCTGACGCCTTCGTGGCGCAGTGCCAGGCACTGGCGGCGAAGCACGGGCCGCGGTTCGCGCCGTCGGAATGGCTGGTCGCGCGCGCCAAGGGCGGCGAGCTGTTCTATCCGCCGCAAGCCTGAGACGCTTCTACGTCGTCCAGCAAAAAGCCCGGTGCAACTGCACCGGGCTTTTTCATTCTCGCGACGCGTGACTCAGCTTTCCCAGATCACCGATTTGCGTGAGCGGAACCACTGTTCGATCAGCGGCTCGTAACGATCTTCGATGACGTTGCGCTTGATCTTCATCGTCGGCGTCAGGAAGCCGTTGTCGATGGTCCACGGTTCCTTGACGATCACCGCGAACTCCAGCTGTTCGTGCGGATCGAGCGAGGTGTTGATCTCGCTGATCAGTGACGTGAGTTCGGCGGAGATGCTGTCGCGGATCGCGCTGTCGTCCATCGCCTGACGCGTTTCCTCGGACAGCAGCAGCAGCGCGAACGTGGCCGGCTGATTGGCGCCGCTGACGCAGACTGCTTCGACCTTGGGATGCGCACCGAGCTTGTTCTCGATCGGCACCGGGGCGACGTACTTGCCCTTGCTGGTCTTGAACAGTTCCTTGACGCGGCCGGTGATGCGCAGGCGGCCCTGCTCATCGATCACGCCCATGTCGCCGGTCCTGAAGAAGCCGTCCTCGGTGTAGCACTCGGCGGTCTTCTCCGGTTCCAGGTAGTAGCCCATCATCTGCGCCGGGCTCTTGACCAGAATTTCGCCGTTGTCGCCGATACGGCACTCCACGCCCTGGTTGGAATGACCGACGTAGCCGACGCGTGCGGCACCGGGGCGGGTGAAGTGCGAGTACGCCATGTTCTCGCTCATGCCGTAGGCCTCCAGCAGCTCCAGGCCCAGACTGCGGTACCACTCCACGGTCGGCGGCGGCAGCGGCGCGGCGCCGGTGAAGCATACGCGCACGTGTTCCAGGCCCAGCTGCTCGAGAATCTTGCGTTTGACCTTCTTGCCCAGAATCGGAATGCGGAACAGCACGTCCTGCTTCTTCTTCGGCAGCTTCGCCATGACGCCAAGCTGGAACTTGGTCCACAGCCGTGGCACCGAGAAGAAGATCGTCGGCCGTGCACGACGCAGGTCGTGCACGAAGGTGTTCAGCGATTCGGCAAAGTACAGCGGGAAGCCGTGATAGGTGGAGTTGTTCTCGACCACCACGCGCTCGGCCACATGGGCCAGCGGCAGATACGACAGCATGCGATCGCTTTCGCTGGACGGGATGATGTCGTCCATCATCGTGCCGCAGACGTAGAACGAGCGGAAACTCTGCATCACGCCCTTGGGCTGACCGGTACTGCCCGAGGTGTAGACCATCGTCGCCAGTTCATCGAGGTCGCGATCCGGGCTGCCGGTGATCGGTGCGGTCGTGGCGATGATGTCGTCCCAGCGCTGACCTTCGGTTTCCGGCGCCAGCGGCAGCGTGACGACCGGCAGCTCCGGCGGCACGCCGGGCTTCATCATGTCCCAGTCGTCGAGCTTGCCGATGAAGATCATCTTCGCCTGGCTGTGCTGCAGGATGTAGCGCACGGTCTCTGCATTGAGTGTCGGATACAGCGGCACCGATACGTGGCCCGCCATCCAGATCGCCCAGTCCGCGATGATCCAGTGTGCGGTGTTCTTGCCCAGCAGCGCGATGCTGCTGCCGGCCGGGTAGTTCTGCGCAATCAGATGCGCCGCCATGCGTCGCGCCTGATCCACCGCCTGCGCCCAGGTGTACTCGACCACCTTGCCGTCGCCGACCGGCTGCGTGAAGTGCATCGTGTTCGGGCGCAGCTTTTCCCAGTGATAAACGCAAGCCAGTGGCGTCCGCGGCGTATTCATTTTGCTCATCGTGTCTCTCCCCCTGCATCTGCTTCAAATGCCCCGGCGCTGGGCGCCGGGGATACTGCCTTGTGGAATGCCGCTACTTCACTTCGGGGCCATGCGGATCGCGCCGTCGAGGCGGATCGTTTCGCCGTTGAGCATCGGATTCTCGACGATCGACAGCACCAGCTGTGCATATTCGTCGGGCTGACCGAGGCGGGCTGGGAATGGCACCTGCATGCCCAGGGAATCCTGCGCTTCCTGCGGCAGCCCCTGCATCATCGGCGTCAGGAACAGGCCCGGTGCGATCGTCATCACGCGGATGCCGGAGCGGGCGAACTCCCGCGCCAGCGGCAGAGTCATGCCGACGACGCCGGCCTTGGACGCGGCATAGGCCGGCTGGCCGATCTGGCCGTCGAACGCCGCGACCGACGCGGTATTGATCACCACGCCGCGCTCGCCGCCTTCGCTCGGCGTCTGCTTCTGCATCGCCGCTGCGGCAACGCGGATCATGTTGAAGCTGCCGGTCAGATTGACGCGGATGACCTTTTCGAATGCGTCCAGCGGCAGTGGACCATCCTTGCCCACCGCCTTGGCGGGGGTGCCGATGCCGGCGCAGTTCACCAGCGCGTCGATGCGACCATAGGTCTCCACCGCGAGCGCGACCGCCGATACCGCGTCATCCGCCGAGGCCACGTCGCACTTGGCGAAACGTGCGGCGTCGCCCAGTTCTGCCGCCAGCGCGAGGCCGCGCTCGGCGTTGAAGTCGGCGATCACCGCCTTGCCGCCCGCACCGACCCAGCGCCGCACGGTCGCTTCACCGAGGCCGGACGCGCCGCCGGTGACCAGTACCACTCGATCCTTCACTTGCATCTATTCATCTCCACACGATTTGAACCGGGGTCCGGTTCCACGGATTGATTCCTGCGTCGTAGTCCGGGCGCAGGCCCGGCACTCCGACGACGCTGAAGCTGCCACAGTGGGGGCGTTGCGACCCCCTCAAAAAGTTGAGTCTTTATCTGCTGCACTCATCGGCGGAATCCGGGCGATGCCAGGGTGCCGGCTGCTGCACGGTGCGGGACTCTCCTCCGGTCATCGTTCTTCTGGCGTGTCCGGTTGCCCGCATTATAGGCAGCGTGGTGCCGGCGTCATCCCGAATGGGCGCCTGCGGCGCCGACTGACCCACTGGATCAAGCGCTTGGCCGCAATTCGCAGCCAAAAGTTAGGGAAGCCCTGACCGAAACAATCAAGTGACTGGCCGAAATGGAGGGTGCGGGTAATCCCACTTGCGGCGATCATGGCGAACTGGGGGTCTGCTGATCCGGTCGCCGACATCACGAACGATGGCAATGTTGGCATCGATGATTACTCCGTCATCATCAGTTTTTGGGGGCCATG
>JBFFJL010000082.1:0-11545 GCA_041555955.1 Nevskiaceae bacterium | reverse complement strand
GATCGGCTGGGGCGCCTGGCCTCTGGTCAACGGTTTCTTCTTTAGCTACATTCCGGGTTTTACCCCTGCGGTCTTTGAAAAAGTGCAAATGCTCTTTGCTGAATACGGCTTCTGGGTCGTTTTTACCGCCGGGTTTACGCCGATTCCGTTCAAGGTCTTCACGATCTCGGCCGGTGCCGCGCAGATGCATCTGCTGCCGTTCGTGGTCGGTGCAACGATCGGTCGCGGCGGACGGTTCTTTCTGGTCGCCGCTGCCATGCGCTGGTTCGGGCCGAGATTCGAGCCGCAGCTGAAGCGCTATGTCGACATACTGGGCTGGGTGACATTGGGGGCCATTCTCGTCGGCATCGGAATCTGGAAGGCATGAGGTCCGCCTGATGTCAGCGACCCGCGCCGGTCTGCTCGCTTCAGTCGTCCTGCTCGGCGGCTGTGCCGGCTGGTCGTCGTGGGAGGACGGCCGGACCAGCCGCAGCAGCGTGCCGCAACGGCCGGTCAGCGCCGGGCAGTATCGGGTCGTACGCGGCGACACCATGTACTCGATCGCGTTTCGCAATGGTCTGGACTTTCGCGAACTGGCGCGCTGGAACGGGATCGGATCCGACTATCTGATCGTCCCGGGCCAGGTTCTGACGCTGAGGCCGCGAGGCGCCGATCATGCGCCGGCTGCTGCGGCGCCTGCTGTGGCGCCGCCCGCGACGGTCGCAACGGCACCGCCGGTAGTGACCCGCGCGCCGGCCGTAACCCCGCGGCCAGCGGAATCGACGTCAGGACCCATTCGCTGGAACTGGCCAACCCAGGGTTCCGTGGTGCGGGGTTTTGGCGATCAGGGCAGCAAAGGGCTGGATTTCACCGGGAGCGAAGGTCAGCCGGTGTTCGCTGCCGCGCCGGGACGGGTGGTCTACAGTGGCAACGCACTGAAGGGCTACGGTGAGCTGATCATCATCAAGCACGACGACGAATACCTGTCGGCCTACGGCTACAACCAGTCGCGGCACGTCAATGAGGGCGATCTGGTGACCGCCGGTCAGCCGATCGGGCGCATGGGGCGAGGGCCGGAGAACAAGCCGCTACTGCACTTCGAAATCCGCCGCGGCGGGCGCCCAATCGATCCGCGCAGTTCGCTGCCGCGGCAGCCATCCTAGGCGACCCCCGGCGGGCGTTTGTAAACGCATGCGGCGCGGATCAATAATACGCGCCCTTTTTTCAAGCCTTTCGGGGCTTCAATCGCCGTCGGAACTCCCGTGAATACTGTCTTTCCGCGCATCCAGCGTCTGCCGCCTTACGTCTTCAACATCGTTGGTGATCTGAAGAAGGCCGCACGAGCCCGCGGCGATGACGTTATTGACTTCAGCATGGGCAATCCCGACCAGCCGACGCCGCGGCATATCGTCGACAAGCTGGTCGAGGCCGCAGTGCGCGGCACAGATTCGGACTACGTCAAGCCCGAGCACCACGACGAAGAGGGGACGCATACCCACCGGTACTCGGTGTCCAAGGGCGTGCCGCGGCTGCGTCGTGCCATGGCCAACTGGTACAAGCGACGCTACGACGTGAACCTCGACCCCGAAACCGAGGTGATCGCGACGATCGGCTCCAAGGAAGGCCTGGCGCATCTGGCCTTCGCCACGCTGTCGGCCGGCGACGTGGTGCTGGTGCCGAATCCGGCGTATCCGATCCATCCCTACGGCGTGGTGCT
Source organism: Nevskiaceae bacterium (assembly GCA_041555955.1). Classification (GTDB taxonomy): domain Bacteria; phylum Pseudomonadota; class Gammaproteobacteria; order Nevskiales; family Nevskiaceae; genus Solimonas. The sequence continues at coordinate 9,849 of JBFFJL010000082.1, read as the reverse complement.
GGCCGGTGCCGACGTGCGTCATGTGCGCATGACGCCGGAAGTCGACTTCTTCGAGGAGCTTGAACGCGCGATCAAGGAAACCTGGCCGGCGCCGAAGATGCTGATCCTGAACTTCCCGGGCAATCCGACCACGCAGTGCGTTGACCTGGCATTCTTCGAAAAGGCCGTCGCGCTATGCAAGGAACACCAGATCTGGCTGGTGCACGATCTGGCCTATGCCGACATCGTGTTCGACGGCTACACCGCGCCGTCGGTGCTGCAGGTGCCGGGCGCCAAGGATGTCGCGGTCGAGTTCTTTACCTTGTCCAAGTCCTACAACATGCCGGGTTGGCGTGTTGGCTTCATGGCGGGCAATCCGACCCTGGTCGGGGCATTGGCGCGGATCAAGTCGTATCTGGACTACGGCATGTTCACGCCGATCCAGGTGGCTGCGATCGCCGCGCTGGAGGGGCCACAGGACTGCGTCAGCGAGATCTGCGAAATGTACCGTTCGCGCCGTGACGTGCTGTGCGATGGCCTCAATGCCGCCGGCTGGAAAGTCGAAAAGCCCAAGGCGACCATGTTCGTCTGGGCCGAGATTCCCGAGCCTTTCAAGGCGATGGGTTCGCTGGAATTCTGCAAGCGCCTGATCGACGACGCCAAGGTCGCCGTGTCGCCGGGTATCGGTTTCGGTGAGTACGGTGACACCCACGTGCGGTTTGCGCTGATCGAGAACGAGCATCGCACGCGCCAGGCGATTCGCGGCATCAAACGCATGCTCAAGGAGGCGCGCGCATGAGTGTGCAGGCAGTACGGGTTGGGGTCGTTGGTCTGGGAACAGTCGGACAGGGCGTGCTGCGCCTGCTGAAAAACAATGCCGAGGAAATCAGCCGGCGCGTAGGCCAGCCGGTGGTCGTGACCGACGCCGTGGCGCGCGATGCCACGCGCAAGCGCGATTGTGATCTGGCGGGTGTGACGCTGTGGAACGATGCACTGTCATTGGCGCGCGAGGCGGACGTGGACATCGTCGTCGAGCTGATCGGCGGGCAGGGGGTCGCACGCGAGGTGGTTCTGAGCGCGATTGCCCGCGGCAAACCGGTCGTGACGGCCAACAAGGCCCTGATCGCCGAAGGCGGCAATGAGATTTTCGAAGCGGCGCGCCAGCACAATGCCGTGGTCGCGTTCGAGGCGGCTGTTGCAGGCGGTATCCCGATCATCAAGGCCATTCGCGAAGGCCTGGCCGGCAATGTGATTCACGCGGTTGCCGGCATCATCAACGGCACCTGCAATTACATCCTCACGCAGATGACCGAGAAGGGCGAGACCTTTGCGGATGCGCTCGCGGTTGCGCAGAAGCTGGGCTACGCCGAGGCCGATCCGACGTTTGACGTCGAGGGTGTGGACGCCGCGCACAAGCTCGCGATTCTGGCATCTATCGCTTTCGGCATTCCGCTGTCGTTTTCTCAGATTTCGATCGAAGGCATCAGCAGCGTCAGCCCAGCGGACATCAAGATTGCTCAGGTCTTCGGCTACCGCGTCAAGCTGCTCGGGATCGCCAAGCGCCATGACAACGGCATCGAGCTGCGCGTGCATCCGACCCTGGTGCCGGATGATGCACTGCTGGCCAAGGTCGACGGCGTGCTCAACGCAGTCGTGGTCCAGGGCAACGCGGTCGGGCAGGTCGGTTTCTACGGTCGCGGTGCCGGTGGCGATGCCACGGCGTCGGCAGTGGTGGCAGACATTCTCGATCTGGCACGTGCGCTGACCGCGGATCCGCGACATGCAGTGCCGGCTTTGGCGTTTCAGCCCGATGCGGTACGACCGCTGCCGGTGTTGCCGGTACGCGACGCCGAAAGCGCGTTCTACCTGCGACTGACGGTTGCCGACGAGGCGGGCGTGCTGTCGCAAATCACCGCGATCCTCGCAGCGCATGACATCAGCGTTGAGGCCATCCTGCAGCGCGAACCACGTGGCGGCGACGACGCCAGCGTGGCGCTGATCACTTCCGTGATCCCGCAGCATCGCTTCGAGGATGCGCTGGACGAGATGCAGAAGCTGCCGTTTGTGCGCGCGGGTGCCGCACGCTTCCGCGTCGAGAAGTTCGACTAGTTAAATTCACAAACCGGACATCGTTGCGATGCTCCGCTGAGACTGCACATGACTCGCTATACCGGATTGATCGAGCACTATCGCAAGCGTCTGCCGCTGGCGCCGGAGGCCCAGGCTGTTTCGCTGGGAGAGGGGCGCACGCCGCTGATCCGGCTGCACAATATTCCGCGCCAGATTGGCTTCGAGGGTGAGCTTTACGTCAAGTTCGAGGGTCTGAATCCGACAGGGTCGTTCAAGGACCGCGGGATGACGGTGGCGGTGACCCAGGCCGTCCACGAGGGTTCGCGTGCGATCATCTGTGCGTCCACCGGGAATACCTCGGCGGCGGCGGCGGCCTACGCAGCCCGCGCCGGGATCACCGCGTTCGTGCTGATCCCCGAAGGTAAGATTGCCATGGGCAAGCTGGCTCAGGCGGTCGTCCACGGCGCCATCGTAGTGCAGATCCAGGGCAACTTCGACGACGGCATGCGGCTGGTCAAGGAAGTCGCCGAGACCGCACCGGTCGCGATCGTCAATTCGATCAATCCCTATCGCCTGCAGGGTCAGAAAACCGCGGCGTTCGAGATCGTCGAAGAGCTTGGCCGCGCGCCGGATTATCACTGCCTGCCGGTCGGCAACGCCGGCAACATCTCGGCCTACTGGATGGGCTATTCGGAAATGGCGGGCCTGAGCACGGCGGCGTCCAGACCGTTCGACGACGCAGCCGCTTACGACAAGACCGCGGTGACCGACCGGCGTCCGGTCATGGCGGGCTATCAGGCCGCCGGCGCCGCGCCGTTCCTGCGTGGCGCGCCGGTCGAGCATCCGGAAACGGTCGCGACCGCGATCCGTATCGGTAATCCGCAGTCATGGGATCTGGCCTGGGCCGCGCAGAAGGATTCCAACGGCTGGTTCGACGAGTTCAGTGACGACGAAATCCTGGCCACGCAGAAGCTGCTGGCCCGCGAAGAAGGCGTGTTCTGCGAGCCGGCATCGGCGACGTCATTGTGCGGCGCTCTGGCGGACATCAAGGGCGGAAAGATCAAGCCGGGTTCGACCGTGGTGTGCACACTCACAGGCAACGGCCTGAAGGATCCGGATATCGTCATCAAGGATGGCTTGAAGGACCTGATCCGCGTACCGGCCGAGCGCGCATCGGTCGAGCAGGCGCTGCTGCAGCATCTGGGGTGATTCACTCTCTGGGCGGGCGCCAACGATCCGCTGATCGGCGACGGTCGCGGTCTGGTGGAGTCGTCTTTCCGTGACCGCGATCCGGCGACGTCGTCCTGGGGATTCCGGGGCGCTGCCGGAGACGCTGCATCCGGTTCTGCGCAGAGTTTACTCTGCGCGTGACGTCGGCATCGAGCAGTTGTCGCTGGAACTCACGCATCTGCTGCCGCCCGATGGCCTGCTTGGAATCGAAGCCGCTGCCGCGTTGCTGGCGGATGCGATCGCTGCTGGCGAGCCCATTGTCATCGCCGGCGACTACGACGCCGATGGTGCGACCGGCACCACGGTCGGCGTGCTCGGTCTGCGAGCCCTGGGCGCCTCGGCAGTGCACTACGTGGTGCCTGATCGATTTGTGATGGGCTATGGTCTGTCGCCGGCGCTGGCCGATCAGGCCGCGGCGACCGGTGCCAAGGTGCTGGTGACCGTCGACAACGGGATATCAAGCATTGCCGGAATCGAGCGGGCACGTGCCCTGGGTCTGTGCGTCATCGTGACCGACCATCACCTGCCGGGTGAGGTATTGCCCACGGCTGCAGCGATCGTCAATCCGAATCAGCCCGGCTGCACCTTTGCGTCCAAGGCGCTGGCAGGTGTCGGCGTGATGTTCTACCTGCTGCTGTCCGTGCGCGCTGAGCTGCGGCGCCGGGGAAACTTCGGCGCTGGCGGCGGACCGAATCTGGCAAATCTGCTTGATCTGGTTGCGGTGGGCACGGTTGCCGATCTCGTGCGCCTGGATCACAACAACCGAATCCTCGTGGAGCAGGGGCTGCGTCGCATCCGGGCAGGGCGAACGCGCCCCGGCGTGCTGGCACTTCTTGCCTGTGCCGGCCGTGATCCGGCGCGCGCCAGTGCGGCGGACATCGGCTTTGGTCTGGGGCCGCGCATCAACGCAGCAGGTCGCCTTGAAGATATGTGTTGCGGCATTGAGTGTCTGCTTTCCGATGACCTGACTCAGGCGCGCGAGCTGGCGATGCGATTGGACGCCATCAATCGTGAGCGTCGCAGCATCCAGGATCAGATGCAGTTTGACGCGCAGGAGCTGGCTCAGGACAACACTGCGACCGGCGTCTGCCTGTTTCATCCGGATTGGCACGAGGGCGTGGTGGGGCTGGTTGCGAGCAAGCTCAAGGAGTCGTTGCACAGACCGGTCATCGCGTTTGCGCAGGCGCAGAACGCTGACGAGCTCAAGGGCTCGGGGCGTTCGATTTCGGGCCTGCATCTGCGCGATGTGCTGGCGCAGATCGATGCAGTGCGTCCAGGCCTGATCGCGCGCTTCGGCGGTCATGCCATGGCAGCCGGATTGACCCTGCGCCGGGATCAGCTCGACCTCTTTGCAGAGGCATTCGATCGTGTCTGCAGGGAACACCTGGCGCCGTCTGATCTGCAGCGCGAGATCCTGACTGACGGCGCGCTGGATGCCGGCGAGTTGAATCTGGACACTGCCCGGATCCTGGAGGGGGGTGGTCCCTGGGGGCAGGGTTTCGCCGAGCCCTTGTTCGAGGGGCGCTTCGAGGTCCAGCAGGCGCGACCGGTCGGTGTGGATGCGGCGCACATCAAGTATCGGTTGCTCGGTCCGGCCGGCGTGGTCGATGGCATTGACTTCAACGGCGCCGATCGCATGCAGTCGCGGGGAACGGTGCAGATTGTCTATGCGTTGGCAGTGAATCGCTTCCGCGGCGCGGAGAGTATGGATCTGCGCATTGCCGATTTGCGGCCCGTGCCATCCGACGCCGCTTAATGTTTCGATTCGGCGACGTCGAATACCATGGGGGTCGACCGCGCGACTTCGGTGCCCTGAAGATAGTCGGCGCCGAGTCGGGTCCATACCGTACGCTGCCACGCTGTATCGACGTTGCTGACGATGACCTGACGCCGCAGATCCCGTGCGAGCTTGATCCGGGTGCCAGCAACGGTCTGCTCGACCGCATCGCTCTGCAGTTGCAGAAATTCCGAAGCGTCAATCCGCACACAGTCGGCGGGAATGCGTCGCAGCAGGGCCAGATCGGCCAGTCGGCTGGCCTGGAAATGGCCCACGCACAGCTTGCAGCCAATGGCGCGCGCCGCTTCCGAGAATGCGATCGCCGCCTGCGCGTGCTCGGTCATCGTGCGTTCGTCAATCTCGAAGCACAGCAGCGGCGGTGGAACTTCAGGCTGTTTCGAGAACAAGTCGACCAGATGATCGAGCAGCTGGCGATCGGTCAGGCTTGACGCCGACAAGTGCACGACGATGCCGTCGCACTGCTGCACGCGATCGGGATATTGCCCCAGGCACTTGAACAGTGACTTGAGCATCCAGCGGTCGATCTTTGCGATCAGATGATGGCGCTCGGCCGCGCCGCGATAGGCGTCGGTTTCGTTCCAGAAGCCTTCCTCGTCCTCCAAGGTCAGCAGCAGCTCAAACAATGCGCCGCCACCATGCGGCGGAGGTGTCGTCGGGTGCAGATACTGCGTCGCCAGGTGAAACAGATCGCGTTCGAGGCCATCATGGATGCGGCGTACCCAGACCGCGTCGGTGGTCGCGGCAGGTTGTGCCGACATTGTCGCGTCATGCAGTGCAGTGCGATTGCGTCCGTCGGATTTGGCGCGCACGCACGCCGCTTCCGCTCGGCGAATGACATCCACCGGAGTGTCTATCGGGTCACTGAACAGGGTCACGCCGACACTGGCGGTGACGATCACTTCGCCATCGTCGGTCTGGATCGCGTGTGCGGCGATGGCTTCGCGCAATTCATCAGCATAGCGGCAGGCGTCTTCGCTGTTGATGCTTTCGACCACGGCGGCGAACTGATCACTGCCGGTGTGATACAGGGTGCCGATGCGTTGCGTCTCCGACGTCAGGCGTTCGCCGATGTGAATCAGCACGTCATCTCCCGCCGAGCGGCCGCTGCGTTCGTTGACGTCTTTCAGTCGATCGATATCGATCAGCAGAAATGCGTGTGTGCGATGAGCAACCGTCGCGGTATCCAGCAGGCTGCGCAGCTGCCGTTCGAGTGCTGTGCGGCCTGGCAATCCGGTGAGGCGGGCAACATTGCTGTCGACCTGCGTGGGTGGATGTGAAACGGATGCGCTGGGTTCGATCACCAGAATCGCTCCGTCAAGCTGGAGCGTGTCGAGTGTGACCGGAATCACCCGCAAATGAATCGGAACCGGGCCGTGATCGGTCATTGCCTCCATGCCGTCGCGGTAATCCAGCGCGCGGACTTGTCCTGTCAGTCGATCAATCAGCTGAGTGACCGGGTCGCCAAAAATCTTCAGCGCCAGGACGTCATCGAGCGAGCGGCCGAGCGCCTGCCGGGCATTGCACTGCAGTAGCGGCGAGCTCGCGTCATTGATCAGCTCGATCGTGCCTTCGGCGTTGCAGACGATGATCGCCTTGTCGCTGGCTTCGATGATGGCACTGAGTCGGGCGGTCTGGATGCCGGCCGTTCGCCGCGTCATCCGCAGTTCGGTGCTGTCGCTGGTGTAACTGCTACCGCTGTTTGTGCTTCGCTGTCCGCCGATGGTGCGTGCCGTGAGTTCACGTAGTTGGCGTGAGCGTTCGTTGTAATGGTGGGCGAGTGCGCCGAATTCATCGCGTCTTGACTCGTCCAGCGTCAGCAGCAGCGTTTCTTCAAGTGCGTGTGTGCCGCGGCTGACGTCGCTATTGATCCGGCGTAGGGGCCGCACCACGACAAATTTCAGTGCGCCGTAGGACAGCAGCAGGCCGAGCAGCAGCGTGGCCGCAATGATGGCGATGCCACGGTTGAAGACGCGGTCGATTGCGCTGACGCCATGCGCGGTTGATTCGATACGCAGCAACCGCCACGCAGTTCCCGGTACGGCCAGCAAGGTGACTTCTGCGCTTCCGCCCACGATTGGATCGGAATCCAGCACCATCCAACGGCGGGCATCGCTGTCCGCGTCCGGGAGTTGCGGCAGCCAGATCTGCGCCAGGATCGATTCGCTCTCGTTCCGCGTCAGTGCGCGGGTATCGGCCTGAAGTCGATCGATCGCTTCGCTGCGGTAGAGCGTCGAGGCGCGCAGATTCTCCAGCCAGGTCTCGCGCTGATGATGCATCGCCAGTGCCAGCGGGTTATAGCGATCGTCGCGTTGCGCCAGCGCGGCCAGGTTGCGGATTTCGCTCTGTGACTCGCCGGCACCGCCAAAATCTGAACCTGTGGCCAGGATTTGATTGTCAGCGGACAGCAGCAGTGCATAGGCAGTTTCATCGGCAGGACCCAGGGGCTGCGCCAGCGAGGACAGCGGCAGGTCAACGGTCACGACCCCGGCCAGGCGTTCCTGGTCGTATATCGCCATTGCGCAGCTGACGACCTCACGCTGGGCCAGCGGATGCCGATAGGCTTCGGTCCAGGCGCAATGCCCGCGTGGCGCGTATAGGGCCGGCGTGTACCAGCGTTCATGGTCGTAGGGGGCTACACGGCGATCGTTGTAATCGAGCCGGAGCTGGGTCTCACCGGAGGCGCGCGCAATCCAGTAGGCGCTGCGCCGTGCGGCGTCGGCCGTACGCGGTTGCGGCCAGATCCCCACGCCGGCGTATTTCCGGTCGCCCGTGGTACTCAGCAGCTCTCCGGGACTCGGGATGCTGCCTGCCGGATCGTTCTGCGAAAACGCGCTGGCGCCGATCAGTGCGGCGACGGTTTCGGCCTGCCGGAGTTGGGCGACCAGCTGCTGACGGATGCGCTGTGTGGCTTCCTGCTGAAACTGACGCTGGCTGCCCGCCAGTGGCTGTTGTACCAGCAGGCGATAACCAATAACGATCACTGCCGCTGTGCTGACCGCGACCACGAGCAAGACCCCCGCGATCTTCAGATGCAGGGTGTTGCGGTAGCCGGGACGGTATAACTCCACCGGTGGCCCGTTTGAGGTGCGGGGGCCGCTCATGGGCAGGCTGCGCGGAACGACGCCGGATCATATGGCCGACCATCATGGCATACCCTCATATCAGGCTCACCTGATCTGCGTCACCGCATGGGTCATGCGAACAGGCGATTGACCCTGTGTAACGCATCGACCAGCTGGTCGATATCGTCATTGCCGTTGTACAAGGCCAGCGATGCACGGGCGGTGGCGGGCAGTTCGAAGCGTCGCATCAGCGGCATGGTGCAGTGATGTCCGGTGCGGATCGCGACGCCGGCCTGATCCAGGATGCTACCAATATCATGCGGGTGCGCCTGATCCATCACGAACGACAGGATGCCGCTCTTGTCGGCAGCGGTGCCGACCAGGCGCAGGCCGGGAACCGCCGCCATCTTCTCAGTGGCGTAGGCGAGCACAGCGTGTTCATGTTCTGCTGCTGCCTGCAGGCCGATTCCGGCAAGATAATTCAAAGCTGCGGCGGCGCCGATAGCGCCCGAAATGTCCGGAGTGCCGGCCTCGAACTTATAGGGAATCTCATTCCAGGTGCTGCCGTCGAAGGCAACGGTTTCAATCATGTCGCCGCCGCCGTCGCGCGGCTGCATCGCTTCCAGATGTTCGCGCTTGGCGTAGAGCGCGCCGAAGCCGGTGGGTCCGTAGAACTTGTGTGCCGAGCATGCATAGAAATCGACGTCCAGCGCCTTGACGTCCACTGCAACATGCGCCACGGCTTGGGCGCCATCGACCAGCACCGGAATGCCGCGCGCATGGGCCTCGGCGATCAGCTCCGCGATTGGATTGATCGTCCCCAGAGAGTTGGAGCAATGGACCACGGCGACCAGCTTGGTGCGCGGATTGAGCATCGCGCGCCAGGCATCGAGGTCCAGCTCGCCGGCGTCGTTGATCGGCGCGGCGACAGTTTTCGCGCCGACGAGCTGCCACGGCACGATATTGGAGTGGTGCTCCATCGTCGTCACCAGCACCTCGTCGCCAGGCTGCAGCCGCGGTTGCAGGAAGCTGCGTGCGACCAGATTGATCGCGTCGGTGGTGCCGCGCGTGAACACGATCTCTTCGCGTGCGGCGTTGAACCAATCGGCAATGGTGTCACGTGCGGATTCGTAGCCGCGGGTCGCACGCGCCGCCAGCTCATGCACTGCGCGATGCACATTGGCATTGGCGTGTCGGTAATAGCCGTCCAGCGCCTGCAGCACGGCTTCAGGCTTCTGGGTCGTTGCGGCGTTGTCCAGATACGCCAGCCGCTGGCCATGAATGACTTCACGCAGGATCGGAAAGTCGGCGCGGACGCGCTCGAGATCGAATGCACTCACAGCAGCTCTCCGGCATCCAGATCGCCACCCATGCGTGCCAGGAAGCGGCGGGTCACGGCCTCGCGCAATGACGGCCAGCCGATGCGTTGCAGCGCGTCGGCAGCAAAGCTGAAGGTCAGCAGGCTCAACGCGGTGGCTTCGGGTACGCCACGCGTGCGCAGGTAGAACAGCGCCGTCGTATCGAGCTGGCCGAAGGTGGCGCCGTGGGCGCACTTGACGTCGTCGGCATGGATTTCGAGTTCCGGCTTGGCGTTGATCTCCGCACCCTTGCCGATCACCAGATTGGCGATGCGTTGTTCGGAGTCGGTTTTCTGCGCGCCGGGCTGTACCACGATACGGCCGTTGAATACCCCGTGCGCCATTTCCCACG
>JBFFJL010000081.1:0-11577 GCA_041555955.1 Nevskiaceae bacterium | reverse complement strand
CTCGGCAACGGCCTCCTTCAGCATCTTCTGCAGCTCACCGGACTGGTGCAGATCCAGCGTGATGTCACAGCCACCAATCAACTCGCCCTTCACATACAACTGCGGAAAGGTCGGCCAGTTGGCGAACTTGGGCAGTGCGCGATAAATCTCCTCGTCCTCGTAGATATTGACCGACGCAAACGGCACTTCACACGCCCGCAGCGCCTGCACAGTACGCGCTGAGAACCCGCATTGGGGAAAATCTGGTGTGCCCTTCATGTACAAAATGATAGGGTTTTCAGTCACTTGCTTCTTGATTCGCTCAAGTGCATCCATCGACATCTCCTGTCCGGATGGGGAACGGCGGCGGATTATACGCGTCGCGATCCGTCGGTGTGGGTGTGCTATTGAATTTGACTCCTCGACCGCCTATTTTGTTCGCCCTATTTGCGTCCAGCACGGCGCATGCCAACGCCAGATTTCAAGGAACCACGATCATGGCCCTGACCCTTCCCGAACTTCCCTATGCCCGCGACGCGCTTGCGCCGCACATGTCGTCGGAAACGCTCGACTACCACTACGGCAAGCATCACAAGGCCTATGTCGACAACGGCAACAAGCTGATCGCCGGCACTGAATTCGAAAACATGTCGCTCGACGACATGGTCATGAAATCCTCCGGCAAGATTTTCAACAACGCCGCGCAGGTGTGGAACCACACCTTCTTCTGGAATTGCCTGACGCCGAACCAGGCGGCGCCGTCGCAGAAGCTGACCGACGCACTGACGCAGGCGTTCGGCGGCGTCGACCAGTTCAAGACGCAGTTCACCGAGTCGGCGCTGGGCAATTTCGGCTCGGGCTGGACCTGGCTGGTGAAGAACGCCGACGGCACGCTGGCGATCGTCAACACCTCGAATGCCGGCAACCCGATGACCGACGGCAAGACGCCGCTGCTGACCTGCGACGTCTGGGAACACGCCTACTACGTCGATTACCGCAACGCACGCCCGTCGTACCTCGAGCACTTCTGGGCACTGGCGAACTGGGCATTTGTCGAGGCCAACCTCGGCTGATCCCGCGTCATCGCTTGTTGAGGCCGCGCCCGGCGCGGCCTTTTTCATTTTCAGGAGAACACCATGACCCGGCATTTTCTGCGCCTGACCGACCTCGAAGCCGGTGAAGCGCGACAGGTCATTGAGCGCGCGATCGCGCTGAAAACCCAACCCGATCCGGCCTACCGCCCGTTTGTCGGCAAGTCGCTGGCCATGGTGTTCACCAAGAATTCGACGCGCACGCGCGTCAGCTTCGAAGCCGGCATGGCGCGCTACGGCGGTCATGCCCTGTTCCTGCACTCCGGCGCAACCCAGTTGGGCCGCGACGAGCCCATCGCGGACACCGCGAAAGTGCTGTCGCGGATGTGCGACATCATCATGATCCGCAACGATTCGCAGGCGGATCAGCAGGAACTGGCCATCAACTCGCGGGTGCCAGTGATCAACGGACTTTCGGACCTGCACCATCCGTGTCAGATGCTGGCGGACCTGCAGTGCTGGTTCGAACATCGGGGCGACCCGACCGGCAAGACAGCGGCATGGATCGGCGACGGCAACAACGTCTGTCACTCATGGATCGAAGCTGCTGCCATGTTCGGATTCACGCTGCGCATCGCGACGCCGCAAGGCTACGAGCCGAACGCCGAGCTGGTCGCGGCCGCCGGCACGCACGTCGTCCTCTGCGCGCCCGATGCCGCGGCAACCGGCGCGGACCTGATCGTGACCGACACCTGGACCAGCATGGGCCAGGAAGCCGAAACCAAGAAGCGTCTGGTCGACTTCGCCGGCTACCAGGTCGACGCAGCGATGATGGCACGCGCCAAGCCGGATGCGATTTTCATGCATTGCCTGCCGGCACATCGCGGCGAAGAAGTCAGCGCCGAAGTCATCGACGGTGCGCAGTCTGTGGTCTGGGACGAAGCCGAGAATCGCCTGTGGGCGCAAATGGCGCTGGTCGAGTTTCTGCTGAAATGACCGCGCCACGCGGCACTTCGACGCTACCCCATTACGTCACCGATCTGGTCGCCTGCGTCGAACATGCACTGGCCGAAGATATCGGCAGTGGTGATGTCACTGCACGCCTGGTCCCGGCAAGCCAAATCGCCACCGCGCGAGTGATCGCGCGCGAGAACGCAGTGATCTGCGGACGTGCCTGGGTCGATGCGGTGTTTGCCCGAATCGATCCCGGCGTCGCACTCGACTGGTCGGTCAGCGATGGGGCCCGCGTCAGCGCGGACCAGCTACTGTTCCGCGCTCACGGCACCGCGCGATCGCTGCTGACCGCCGAACGCACCGCCCTGAATTTCCTGCAGACTCTGTCCGGCACCGCGACTGCGGTGGCAGGCTACGTTGACGCGGTGGCCGGCACTGGCTGCGCGATCGTCGACACGCGCAAGACTCTGCCCGGCCTGCGTAATGCACAGAAATACGCGGTACTTTGCGGTGGCGGCATCAATCACCGCATCGGCCTCTACGACGGCATTCTGATCAAGGAAAATCACATCGCCGCCGCTGGCGGCATTGCCGAAGCGATTGCCGCAGCCCGCGCACTGGAGTCCGGCGTGCCGCTAATGACCGAAGCGGAAACCCTGGACGAGGCGCAGGCCGCGCTGGACGCTGATGTCGACCTGCTGCTGGTCGACGATTTTCCGCTGGATCAGTTGCGCGCAGCCGTTACCCTGACCCGCGCACATCGCTCTGGCGGCGGTCGCACCGTGATCGAGTATTCCGGCAACACCACGTTGGACAATGTCCGGTCGATTGCCGAAACCGGCGTCGATCGCGTTTCGATCGGTGCGATCACCAAGCACCTGCGTGCGGTCGACCTGTCGATGCGGTTTGCCTGACACACGTGCCACGACGCAGTCGTTGACACGGTTCAGGCGGCAGATTCCCCAAGGCGGGCGCGTGTTGCCGCAAATTCTGCCGGATCACCGCTGCCTCGCCACTCGACCCGCCCGCCGCTTTCGTCTGGACGGGTCAAACCCTCCCGCTGCAGCACACGCTGGACCTGACGCGCGACGGCGGCACCGGTATCCAGCAGCACGACATTGGACCCGACCACCTCGGCGATCAGGGGCTTCAGGAACGGATAATGGGTGCAGCCCAGCACCAGCACGTCGGCTCCGGCCGCCAGCAACGGCTGGGTGTAGCACTCGATCAGCGCACGCGTCTGTGACCCGTACAGATCGCCGCGCTCAACCAACTCCACCAGACCGGGGCATGGTTGCGTGATGATGCGCACACCGCCCGCATGCTGAGCCACCAGCGCGTGAAATTTCTCACCGGCCAGCGCTGCCCCTGTCGCCAGCACGCCGACCACGCCACTGCGCGTCTGCGCCGCAGCGGGCTTGATCGCTGGCTCCATGCCAACGAATGGCACCGGATAGTTGGCACGCAGATACTCGACTGCGGCGATCGTTGCGGTATTGCAGGCCACCACGATCAGTTTGGCGCCGCCGGCCAGCAGCTCCTCGGTGATGGCGACGCTGCGCTCGACAATCTCCTGCCGCGGCTTGCCGCCATAGGGACAATGCGCGTGGTCCGCGTAGTAAATGAAATCTTCGGATGGCAACAGACGCTGCAGTTCGCGCAGCACCGAGATACCGCCGACGCCGGAATCCATCACGCCAATTGGCGCCGCCATCATGTCGCTCCGGATGAGCGCTTGCGCAGCCGAGGGGCGGAACCCTGCAGGAATCGCATCACCACAGCATTGAAGGCATCAGGAAACTCAGACGGCAATCCATGATGCGCCCCGTTGAACTGGTGCAGGCGTGCGCGCGGTAACGCATGCGCGAACTTCACCGTTTCGTCGTGCCCGAAATAGTCATGCTCGGAAGCAACCACCAGCACCGGCATCGTCAATTCCGCAAGCCGGTCGATCACCGACCAGCGCGCCAGCGAAGTCAACGCGGTCAGATAACTGCGCCGCGAATTTCGGCTCCCGCGCTCGATGACTTTTGCACGCTCGACCGCGTCATTGGGAAACATGCGATGCGCCGAGATCGTGGACAGCCGCGCCGGCCCCAGCAGACCCATTACCGCCACGCGATAGGAAAACTCCACGACGTGACGCCAGGAACGTGGTTGAAAGCTGGGCACGCTATTGGCAATCACCAGACGATGCACGCTGGCCGGATGCTCCAAGGTGTACTGAAGGGCGACGGCGCCACCCATCGAATGACCGATCAACAGGCAATCCGAAATCCCGAGCACCTGCAGAAAGCCATGAATATCGGCCGCGAACCGCGGCACGCTGCTGCTGCGTCGGCCACGCGCGGTGTCCCCGAAACCGCGAAGATCCGGAGCAATCACTCGGTAGTGCTCGGCGAAGACCGGAATCTGGAATTCCCAGTCGTTGATGCTTCCGCCCAGACCATGCAGCAGCACCAGCACCGGACCAGCCCCCTCGTCCCGGTAATGAACCTGCAGGTCATCAACCTGAATGAAGGCGCTCATGCCTGCCCCCAACGCGCGACATCGGCGTTGACCGGTGAGGTCACGACCACGAGACCAGTCACCGCGGGCATGGCACGCATCAGTTCCGATTCTCTGTCGCCTCGAACTAGTGACCGCGCGAACCGGAAACGCTGCAGAAGCAGTACGCGTAGTAGCCCGATGGGTCATTAAACGATGACAGTAGCGCTCCGACATCTCCGCGGGCGGCGGCCGCTTCGGCCCAGCGCGACAGGCCTGCGGGCAGCAGATCGATACGGATCTTGCCGGAGAACTGCGACAGCAGTTGATTGGCAAATCCTCGATCGGGGAAGCGCTCGTCCAGCGTGTAATCCCCCGGAGCCAAGCCCGCCAATTGTGCCGCGGCATCCGCGGCCTGCTGCAGATCGCCGATCTTGTCGACCAGCCCGATCTCCTTCGCGTCGATACCGCTCCAGACCCGGCCACGCGCGATGCGGTCGACTTCCTCAACCGGCAGTCTGCGTGCGGCTGCGACCCCTTCAGTGAAGTCGCGATAGATCTTCTCGATGCCCGACTGGATGATCGTTTCCACCGCCGGCGTCAGCGGCCGGTCGATCCGGAATGCACCGGCCAGCGGCGTGGTGCCCACGCCATCGGTGTAGACGCCGAGCTTCTGCAGAGTCTGATCGATCGTAGGAATCATGCCGAAGACACCGATCGAGCCGGTGATCGTGGTGTCGTGCGCCCAGATCTCCGCCGTATCCATCGCAACCCAGTAGCCACCACTGGCGGCCAGGGTCGACATCGACGCCACCACCGGCTTGCCATCGTCACGCAGGTTACGCACCGCGCGTCGGATCTGCTCTGCTGCCCAGACGCTGCCGCCGGGTGTATTGATCCGCAGCACCACAGCCGCGACATCGTCATCACGCCGTACCTCGTCCAGCAGATCAGAGATCGTATCGCCGCCGGCTTGACCGAATTCACCAGCGCCATCGACGATATCCCCCTGAACCACGACCAGCGCCACCTTCTTCGCCTTTGACACAGCGGCCAGTTGGCGCTGCTCGTGATCCACGGCGCTGAGATAGTCCAGATAATGAATCTGACGGAAGCTGCCGTGATCCTTGTCAGTGCCGACGATATCGCTCATACGCCGGCGAAAGTCGGTCAGCGTTTCAAGCTGCGTCACCAAGCCCTGATCGCGTGCATAGGCCGCGGCATCGCCACCATTGGCGCTAAGGCCATCCGCCATGCCGCCGGCATAGTCGTCGGCAATGCTCGGCGCCAGACCACGCCCTTCCGCCACCACTTGTCCATAGCTGCGCCACAGATCACCCAGCCACTCCAGATTGGCCTGTCGCGCATCGGCGGACATGTCGTTGCGGATGAACGGCTCCACTGCGGACTTGTATTCACCCACGCGGAAGACGTGAACGTTGACGCCAATTTTCTCGAGCGCTTCGGCAAAATAATTGTTGTAACTGCTGAAGCCGTCAACAAATACGCTGCCGTAGGGATCCAGCACGATTTCATCGGCCTTTGCCGCGGCGTAGTACTGCATCTGGTCGTACCACGGCCCCCAGGCCACAATCTTCTTGCCCGCCGCCTGGAACGCACTCATCGCGGTCCGCAGTTCGTCCAGCTGCGCCAGACCGGCACCCCACAGGCCATCCAGCTTGAGCACGGCAAAGGTGATCCGATCGTCGTCCCGTGCGGCATCCAGTGCGTCGATCAGATCGCGCAGACCGGATTGCGACGGCAGCTCTCCGCCGAAGCTTTCGAGAAACCGGCGACTGGGATCTTCATCCACCTGATCAACCAGCGCGCCGCTGGGGGCGAGCACCAAGGCAACATTGTCCTCGACTCTGACCGGGCTGCCACCACGTATCGCCATCCACGCCAGTGCCAGTGCGGCCAGAATCGCGATGATGACCACCACGCGATAGACCGTGACGATCAAGCCCCACAAAAAATCGAACATGCGGCGAATCATTGATTTACCAGAGTCTGTTGCCATGAAGGGTTCGCCGCTGCCTCAGTAGCGCCGCATGACCACCGAGCCCGCCGAATAGCCGGCGCCAAAAGCGCACAGCACGGCAACGTCGCCCGCGGTCAGATCAGCGTGGAATTTGTGAAACGCAATCACCGAGCCCGCCGAACTGGTGTTGGCGTACTCGTCAAGGATGACCGGTGCCTCAACTTCGCTGGGCTCGCGTCCCAGGACCCGCTTGGCGATCAGGTTATTCATTCTAAGATTGGCCTGGTGCAGCCAGAACCGACGCACGGCCTGCGGATCAACGCCCAGATCGCCCAGATGCGCCAGCATCAGCTCGGACACCATCGGCACCACTTCCTTGAAAACCTTGCGTCCTTCCTGATGGAACAGCACGTCGTCCCACGGACGCTGCGGCACTTCGCACTCGTTGAGGAATCCGAAGTTGTTGCGGATGTTGTTGGAAAACTGCGTCAGCAAACGCGTGCCAAGGATTTCGAAACGATTCGCCGAGGTCGCCGTTTCCATCGGCTCGATCAACACTGCCGTAGCGGCATCGCCAAAGATGAAATGACAATCGCGATTGCGCCAGTTCAGGTGTCCGCTGCAGATTTCCGGGCTGATCACCAGCGCCGCACGTGCGCTACCACTGCGCACGGTATCGGCTGCGGCCTGAATCCCGAACGCTGCCGAGGCACAGGCGACATTCATGTCGTAGGCGTAACCGCTGCACCCCAGCGCCTGCTGCAGCTCGACCGCCATCGCCGGGTAGCCGCGCTGCATGTTGGAGCACGCCACGATCACGCAGTCGACGTCGGCCGGCGTGCGCCCTGCACGCTCCAGCGCCTCGTGTGCGGCGGCCAGGCCCATTTCGCACATCAGCGAGGGCTCATCGTCGCCACGCATGCGGATGCGCGGGCGCATGATGTCGACGTCGAGGACACCCTCGCGGTCAACCACGTGGCGCGAGCGGATACCGGACGCCTTGACGATGAATTCGGAGCTGGACGGCGCCAGTGCGGCAACGCTGCCGGCGGCAATGCCGTCCGCATGCTCGGTGTTATAGCGTTCGACGTAGCGGTTGTAGCACACCACCAGCTCGTCGTTGGAAATCGAAAGGGGGGGCGTATACAGGCCGGTGCCGCTGATGGCGACTTGTTTCATAGAGAGTTGGGAGCGAGTGCGAACAAATTCAATAAGGTTTCGGAGTGTACCTAGGGCCAGCCAGCCTCGCGAACGGCGCCAGCCACAACCTGCCGACTGATACGTTCGCCGCGAATGCTCAAATGAGAACCCTGATACCAGCTGACTGGAACCTGCCAATGACGGGACAATTCCAGAGGGTGACGTGGCGCCACGATCAGGTCGCCCGCGCCGGCAAAAACATGTAAACGCTCACGCGACAGCAGCGGCGGACGCGTCAACGGCGATACCACCGACAGCAGGCGCCGATAGCGCGCTTCGTCGATCCCGCCAGCGGTGAAATAGTCCAGGTGCGCCGGCGGCAGAAAGCCCCACAGCGCGGACGCCAGATCGATCACCGGAATCCCGGCAACGACGAAATCCAGATCCGGCTCGTAAGCGGACAACAATGCCGCGTTGTAGCCACCCAACGAGATGCCGTACACCCCGACGCGAGCATCGGGCTCCTGCGCGCGTAGCCACGCCAGACTGCGGCGGATGTCCCACAGAGCCTGCGTCTGCGCCAGCACCAGATCCAGCAGGTCACCATCGAGATAGCGCCCCCCGGACAAGCTGCCAACCCGCCGCGGACCGTGCAGCGGCAGCACCGGCTGAATCACATTGAGGCCGAGGCGTTCGTGCAGCCACGCCGGCGGAAACAGCCCCAGGTCCATCCATGGCACGCCCATGCGATAGCCGTGCAGACACAGCATCCACGGACGCGGCGCGCCAGGATGGCGCAGGATGCGCACATGACAGCCGCTGTTGGTCTGCGCCTGCAGCCAGCCGGCTTGCGGCAGTCCCGCAGGCGCGACGAATTCGCTGTCGTAGCGCAGAACCTCGTAGTCATTGCCCCACAGGCGCGCACGCTCGATCTGCGTGTATTCAGGCGCCGACGGTGCCGGGTGCATCCGCGCGGGATCATCGGCCCAGCCGTTGGTCGCGATCGCCTCTTCGAGGACGCCGACATCCTCCAGCATGCGTTCCGCCACCGCTCCACTGGGCATCCGCGCGGAGACCACGAAAAACCCCAGCATCGCCTCGTCGAGCGCGGCCTTCAGACTCATCTCGGTGGAAGCTTCCGGCTCCGGCGCGTCGATGTAGCGCCGCGAGGCCTGCAAGCCAATCCGCCCCGCCACGAGCAAGCAGGCCAGCGAACCCAGCGCGGTATAGAACACCGTTTCAAAATCGCTGATCAACCATACCAGTGGCGTCAGGAGCACCCCCAGCATCGCTCCCAGCGCCATCAGGGCCGGGACTCGTGGATCGCCCGGCACCAACAGCAGCACCATTCCGGACGCCAGTAACACACACCCGGGCACCGCAGCCAGCAGCAACCACGCGACGCCTTGATCCGCAAGCAACCAGTACAACCCGATCGCCACCACCAGCAACGACAACGGCTGCCAGCTGCGCGGCGCAGATGCGGGCAGTGTTTCTGGCGCGCCGGCGCCAGGCATCAGTTACCCACCATCGCGCGAATCAGCAATGCACCGACCACCAGGCCCGCACACAGGATCGCCTGCGCGCCCCAGCGCCAGCGCAAATGCCGGTATTGGCCCCAGAACGCCGCGCCCGCCAGCACCGACAGCACGACAAAGACCAACGTGACATTGCGTACCGAGGGCCATTCGATCCGCATTCTCGGCGAGGCGTCCAGATTCGCCAGATACATCAGGCTGACCACACCCAGGGTCAGCGCAAACGTAAGCGCCAGAGCCAGGGCAACGGCGTTGAAGTAGTGCAGATATTTCATGGAGCTGATTCTTGAACCTGAATTTTTTCGATAACGCGTCGGGTCGCGAACCCGCAATCAGTCGCCAGAACTGCGCCGGATGCGCGCGATCGGCCAGATTTGCGCGGCCACCTTCGGCGTCGACAGGCCGGTCTTGACCAGCAAACCGACAAATGTCTTGATGATCCGATCGCGGCTCTTGAACACACTGTCGACCATCGGCACCTGGCGCTCACGGATCGGCGTTTTGACATCGCCGGGCTCGTCCCCGAACTTGAAGCTGACCGTCAGTTCCACCTGCAGCGGATCACCCTTGCGCAAGCGCGCATCACGCTTGCGCGAGCGACGCTTCTTCACAGGCGTATCGCCCGATGCGTGATCGTCAGTCTTCTTTATCATGCGCACTCCGATCCGAGACTTGATCCATGACGGCAAACGCGCGACCCGAAAAGCTGGTGTGCTTCGCCCACGGCAAAGAAAGCGGGCCCTGGGGACACAAGATCACGCGCTTGGCCGAAATCGCGCGGGATCGCGGCTTCGAGGTGATCAGTCCGGATTATAGTCACACCCACGACCCCGGCATGCGTGTCCAGCAGCTCCTGCAGCTCGGACCCTCCGCTCAGCAGCTGGTTCTGGTCGGCTCCAGCATGGGCGGCTACGTCTCTGCGATGGCCTGCGCCAGGCTGCGACCGCAGGCCCTGTTCCTGATGGCTCCGGCGCTGTACTTCCCTGGCTGGGATGACGAACCCGAGGGCGTTCCGGCACTGAGCAGCGTCGTGCACGGCTGGCGCGATGACATCGTTCCGGTTGAACGCGGCTTGCGCTTTGCCGAGCGCAACCGCGCCGAACTGCACCTGCTGGATGCCGGCCATACACTGGTCGAATGCCTGCCGACAGTCGCGATGCTGTTCGACGATCTGCTGCAGCGCGTACTGACGCCGCCGTGATCAAACCGCCCGCAGCGCTGGACCCCGTTCTGGAAACGGCCTACCGCAGCGCGCGATACGAAATTGACTGCGGCGATGGCCGCAGGCTCAAGCGCCATATCGACCAGATCGATGCGCAAGCCGATGCCGTGCTGCGCAGCTGCGGCTGCAAACGCAGCTGGAGCATCGTCACGCCGTGCAATCCACGTTCGGTCGCGCTCGACACCGAGCACAACCACCTGCTTCTGCTGTCGATGCGAGCGGAGCTCACGTCGGTCGGCTGGAGCTACCTCGACGCCGTCAATCGCCCCGGCCCCGACGCATCGAATCTCGATTGGATCGAACCCGGATTTTGCATTCTTGACCAGGATCCTACGCTGATTCTGGCTTTGGCCGCGCATTACCAGCAGAACGCGGTGGTCTTTGCCCAGCTGGGGGACGCGCCGCATCTGATCGTTCTCGATTGAAACAAAACAGTTAATTTACATAATTAAATTATGTAATTAGGTTAACTACTTAAAGTCACCTCGCGACTCTAGCAATGCTCTAAAACCGTCACCGCCCAGCTGTGCTCACATCGGGCCGGCGGCCTCTGCGCGCCGCGGCCACGGCGTATAGGCCTTGAATTCCGGCGGCATCCGTCGCGGCCGGCCACTCTTCATATCCACACACACCCAGTGGGTCTGACCCCGCAGCACCGTCTTGCGGTCACTCTCGCGGACAATCTGATAGCGCCGCCACATGCTCAAGCGGAAATCGTTCTCGTGGACCCAGGTCGCCAGCCACAGCCGATCGCCGGCGAAGGTCGCGGCAAGATAGTCCAGCTCGTGGCGTCGCGCGACGCAGCCGGCGCCGATACGCTCGTACGCCTCGAAATCGAGCCCCAGACTGACCGAGTGCCCCCAGGCAACCTGTTCCAGCCACGACAGGTAGACCACGTTGTTGGTATGACCAAAACGATCCAGGTGTTGCGGCTGCACGCTGACCCGCTCGACGTACGGCGCCTCGACATCCCATTCGATGGCAGGGAACTCCAGCAGCGATTCGGTCAATGCGGTGCTCTCGATCACGGAAGTCCGCAAGGTTACGGCGCCGCCACCCGCATCGCCAGCGCATTGCGGGGCCGCGCCGGCCTGCGTAGAATTCATACCGTACCAATTTGGTCTGTTTTAATGCTCAAACTCAGTAAACTCGCCGACTACGCAACCGTCCTGATGGCCATGATGGCCCAGGCATCGGAGCGGCTGTACAGCGGCCAGGAGCTGTCCGAGCGCAGTGGCATCCCCG
>JBFFJL010000080.1:0-11644 GCA_041555955.1 Nevskiaceae bacterium | reverse complement strand
GGGCACGGCTTGTGGCCTTTGCCCACCCTACGGTCGACAAGTTTTCCGTCTCCCCGTGGGGAGCGTGAAGCAACATAGTGAGGAATCCAGCGATGGGGATTTGTGAAGGACGCAGTTTCATCGTCACCGGTGCGGGCGCCGGTCTCGGCCGTGGTTACGCCATGGCACTGGCCGCCGAAGGCGCCGGTGTCGTCGTCAACGACATCCGACTCGACGCTGCGCAGGCGGTGGTCGACGAAATCGTTGCGGCCGGTGGCAAGGCCGTGGCCAACGGTGACGACATCACCTCGATGGCCGGTGCCGAGGCCATCGTCGGCGCGGCAGTGAACGCGTTCGGCGATGTGCACGGCGTGGTCAACAACGCCGGTGTCGTGCGTGACCGCATGTTTGCGTCGATGAGCGAGGACGAGTGGGACCTGGTGATCAAGGTGCATCTGAAAGGACACTTCTGCATCGCCAACACCCTGGTCAAGCGCTGGCGCGACCAGGTCAAGGCCACCGGCGGAAAAGTCGACTGCCGCATCGTCAACACCAGCTCCGGCGCCGGTCTGCAGGGCAACATCGGCCAGAGCAACTATTCAGCAGCCAAGGGCGGTATCGCCTCGCTGACCTTGGTGCAGGCGGCCGAGCTGGGTCGTTACGGCATCACCGCCAACGCGCTGGCACCCGCCGCACGCACCGGCATGACCGAAGGTCCGTTCGGCGACATGATGAAGAAGCCGGAAGACGGCAGCTTCGATCACTACGCGCCGGAAAACGTGGCGCCGCTGGTGGTATGGCTGTGCAGTCCGCTGTCGGCGCATGTCAGCGGCAAGGTCTTCGAAGTCGAAGGCGGCAAGCTGTCGATCGCCACCGGCTGGAAGACCGGGCAGATCCGTGACAAGAAGGCGCGCTGGAATCCGCAGGAACTGACCGACGTGGTCGATGCCTTGATCGCCGAGGCTCCGAAGCCGCAGAAGGTCTACGGCACTTGAGCCGCTGCGTGGAGACGCACGCATGAGCGGACAGGTCGACGCCACGGCGGCGCAGGCAGCGTCGTATCGCTACTGGATCAAAGAGCATGTCCGCTTCGCCGATCTGGACATGCAGGGCCACGTCAACAACGTGGCCTTCACGGTTTATGCGGAAAGCGGGCGCGCCGCGTTTCTGCGTGAGCTCGGCCTGTGGGTGCCGCAGGCCGAGCGCTACAGCGTCATCGTCAAGCTCGAGGTCAACTATCGGCGCGAGCTGATGTATCCCTGCGACATTCGCGTCGGGGTCGGTGTAACGCAGATTGGACGCAGCTCGTTCACCCTCGGCGTCGGCTTGTTCGACGGCGAGCACTGCGCGGCGACGATCGACACCGTGCATGTGCGCATGACCCAGGCCACGCGCAGTCCGGTCGCGCTGGACGAAGACGAGCGAGCGCAGTTGCAGCGGTGGCTGCGCGTCCCGCACTGATTCGATCAGCGCGGAATGAGCTCGCCGTAGCGCGCGGTAAAGGCGGCGCGTTCGTCACTGTCCCACGGATGAAATCCGGGTTTCAGATAGCGCCACAGCAGGCCGTACATGCTGCCCATGACGCCGCGCGGACCCCAGACTTCGCGGAACACGCGCCAGCGTATCTTCCAGGTCCACAGGCCGTCGGCCTTCAGCAGGTAGCGCAATCGCGTCTGAACGTGCACGTAGATGTCGAACAGCTCGAACAGCAGTGCGATGCAGCGGCGTAGATAGCCGCCACCGGCAGCCTGATACAGATCGAAGCATACGGCCTTGTGTTCGCATTCCTCCAGCGCGTGCCAGGCCAGCAGGTCACGCACCGGGCGCTCGGCGTTGTCGAGCAGATCGCTGCGGCGTTCCAGCAGCAGCCGTGCAATTGACGCCGTCATGTGTTCCGCCGCTGCGGTCAGCGCCAGCCGTGTCAGCGCGCCGATGTGCTTGCGCGACCACAGGCGCAGCTTTTTCATCTGTGCGTCGTATTCCGGCATGCGGGTGTAGCCGATATCGACCAGTGCGTCGCACCAGGCGTCGTGAGCGCGACCGTGCCGGGCCTCCTGCTGGATGAATGCCACAAGGTCCTGCTGCAGTGCCGGCGGCATGCGCTCCGGTGCCAGCGTCGCGCTGACATCACGTGCGCTGTCGATGAAGAAGCGCTCACCTTCGGGAAAAGTGGCCTGCAGCGCATTGATGAAATGGGTCAGCACCGGATCGCCGCCGAGCCAGTAGCGCTGCCGCCGCATCAGCGGCCGCAGGTCGATGTCCGGCTGGCGGATCACGATCTGCAGGTTTTCGGGGCGTTTGTGCATCGCGCGCTCGGCCAGTGCGATTTTCAGCATCTTACGCCGCCCAGGCTGGGCTCGTGCATCCGCGCGGCATGGGAGGCCTTGGGGGTAATCGTCCCTATGGATGAAGAGCCTTTGGGGCTTTCGACCGAATAATGGCGGTATGACGAGAGCCTATGCCCCATGAGTTTTGCCTTCACCGAAGATCAGGTGCTGATCCGCGAGTCCGCCGAGAACTTTCTGGGCGACGCCAGCCGTTCGGATGCCGTGCGTGCGGCGATGGAGACCACGCTGGGCTACGACGAGAGTCTGTGGCAGCGGCTCGCGGGCGAATTGGGCTGGTGCGCCACCGCCATCGCCGAGGAATACGACGGGCTGGGTCTTGGGCCGGTCGAGCTGGTCCTGATCCAGGAACAGGCCGGGCGGCGCCTGCTGTGTGCGCCGTTCTTCTCGACGGTGTGCATGGCGGCGACAGCGGTGCAGCAGCTGGGGGGGCACCTCGCGCAGGCGCGGTTCCTGCCACTGATCGCTGCCGGTGAATTGCGCATGAGTCTGCCGATGCTCGGCACGCCGGCGCAGTGGGATGCCGCCGCTGCCACCGTGCGTGCGCATCCTCAGGGTGACGACTGGGTGCTGGACGGCGACGTCCAGCAGCTGCCGGACGCTGCGGGGGCGGACTGGTTGCTGGTTTGTGCCACGCTGTCCGCTGGCGGTCGTGGCCTGTTTGCGGTGCCCGCCGCTGCCGCAGGGGTGCAGCTGACGTCACGCCAGACCTGGGACGCCACGCGTCAGTTTGCCGATGTGCAGCTCAGCGGTGTCCATGATGCGGTGCGCGTCGATACCGCTGAAAGTCTCGCCGGCGGCATCGCACGCTGCAGCGCCTTGATGCGTCTGTATCTGGCGGCAGAACAGCTCGGTGCCGCGCAGCAGTGTCTGGATCTGACCGTCGAGTACGCCGCCGGGCGCAAGCAGTTCGGTCGCGTGATTGCCGGTTTCCAGGCGGTCAAGCATCGCTGTGCCGAGATGATGGTGAAGATCGAAGCGCTGCGCTCGGCGGTCTATGGCGCGGCGGCACTGGCGGGCAGTGAAGACGTCGATTCGGCGGCGCTGGCAATGGAATGTGCCGCGATCAAGGCGCTGGCGTCGGATACCTTCTACAGCTGTGCGCAGGAAGCAATCCAGCTGCACGGTGGCGTCGGGTTCACCTGGGAATATGACCCGCAGCTGTACTTCAAGCGCGCGCAGGCGTCGAGCCACTGGTTCGGCAGCGCCGAGGCACTGCGCAGCGCAGTTGCCGACCGTCTACTGGGATAACCCTATGCGACTCGACCCCACCCCCGAAGACGAAGCCTTCCGCGAGGAAATCGCCAGCTGGATGCGCAAGCATCTGAGCGGACGCTTCGCCGAACTCAAGCATCGCGGCGGACCCGGCGATGAGGAAGCGTTTCCCGAACTGCGCAAGGAATGGGAGCGCGAGCTGGCCGCCGGTGACTGGACCTGCGTCGGTTGGCCCGACGAATACGGCGGCCGCGCGCTGTCGATCGAGCAGCAGGTGATCTTCCACGAGGAATACGCGCGCGCCGGCGGCCCGGGGCGCATGGGTCACATCGGCGAGGGCTTGATCGGTCCGGCGCTGATCAAGTTCGGCACCACCGAGCAGAAACAGTGTTTTCTGCCCGAGATCGTCGCCGGCCGCGAGTTCTGGGCACAGGGTTATTCCGAGCCCAATGCCGGTTCGGATCTGGCCAACGTGCAGACGCGCTGCTGGCAGGAGGCCGACGGTTCCTGGCGCGTGCAGGGCCAGAAGATCTGGACTTCGCTGGCGCATGAATCCGACTGGGTGTTCGTGCTTGCGCGCTGCGAGCCGGGGAGCAAGGGCAACAAGGGCCTGGCGTTCCTGCTGCTGCCGCTGGATCAGCCCGGCATCGAGATCCGCCCGATCCGCCAGATGAGCGGCGGTTCGGAATTCAACGAAGTGTTTTTCGACGGCGCGGTCGCGCAGGCCGAGCACATCGTCGGTGCGCCCGGCGAAGGCTGGAAGGTGGCGATGGGTCTGCTCGAAGTCGAGCGCGGCGTCTCGACTCTGGGCCAGCAGATGCACTTTGCCCACGAGCTGGACCTGATCATCGCCGCGGCCAAACGCAACGGCCGCGCCAGCGATCAGGCCATCCGCGCACGGATCGCCGATGCGTGGACCGGTCTGCGCGTGATGCGCTACAACGCGCTGCGCATGCTGGCGCCGTCGGAGAACGGTGCCGAGCTTGGCCTCAAGCGCGAAGCGCTGATCTACAAGTACTACTGGTCCAATTGGCATCGCGATCTCGGCAAGCTGGCGATGGACGTGCTCGGTGTCGAGGGCGACATCGTCTCCGACGATCCGGCGATCCGGCCGTTGCAGCAGATGTTCTTCTTCTCGCGTGCCGACACCCTCTATGCCGGCACCAATGAAATCCAGTTGAACCTGATTGCCGAGCGTGGCCTCGGCATGCCGCGCGAACCGCGCCCCGCGAACTGACACTTTCTGATGATCACGATTCCACCGCCTGACTATGTTCCCGCCCACGGCCTGCTCAAGGGCAAGTCGGTGCTGATCACCGCGGCCGCCGGTGGCGGCATCGGTTTTGCTGCCGCCAAGCGCTGTCTTGAAGAAGGCTGTCGTGCGCTGCTGCTGTCGGACATCCATCCGCGTCGCACCGAGGAAGCTGCGCAGGCCCTGCGCAAGGACTTCCCCGAGCAACCGGTGTTCGGCTGTGTCGGCAACGTCGCGGTCGAGGACGATGTGCAGAACCTGATCGATACGGCCGAAGACCAGCTCGGCGGCGTCGACGTGCTGATCAACAACGCCGGCCTCGGCGGCAGCAAGCGCGTGGTCGACATGAGCGATGAGGACTGGCTCAAGGTCATCGACGTCACCCTGAACGGCACCTTCCGCATGACCCGCGCGATGCTGAAGAAGATGCAGCCGCGCGGTCGCGGTGTCATCGTCAACAATGCCTCGGTACTGGGCTGGCGCGCGCAGAAGGAACAGGCACATTACGCCGCGGCCAAGGCCGGCGTGATGGCCTTGACGCGCTGCTCGGCACTGGAGGCGGCGGAATTCGGCATCCGCATCAACGCGGTGTCGCCGTCGATCGTGTTTCACGATCATCTGCGCAAGAGTGCACCCGAAGCGCTGCTGAACGAACTCGCCAGCCGCGAAGCCTTCGGCCGTGGCGCCGAGGCCTGGGAGATCGCCAACATCATGGTGTTCCTGGCCTCGGACTACAGTTCGTATCTGGTTGGCGAAGTGATTTCGGCGTCGTCGCAACGCGCGTGACCTCCGTACAACCCGAATCCGTCATTCCCGCGAAAGCGGGAATCCAGGGTTCAGGTCGAGCAAATACTGGATGCCCGCCTGCGCGGGCATGACGATTTCCTGATAGGACCGCCTGACCATGACCACCGTATTCGAAACCGCAGACGCGATCCTGGCCGCAGTCGGCCAGCCGCTGGGCGAAAGCCAGTGGGTTACGATCACACAGGAGCGCATCAACCAGTTCGCCGACGCCACCGATGATCATCAATGGATCCACGTCGACGCTGAGCGCGCCAAGGACGGTCCGTTCGGCGTCTGCATTGCGCACGGCTACCTGACTTTGTCACTGGCGTCGCGATTTCTGCCCGAGATCGTCGACGTCAGGATGAAAATGGGCGTGAACTACGGCTGCGACAAGGTGCGGTTCCCGGCACCGGTGCCGGTCGGCAGCCGCATACGCGGTCGCGGCGATCTGATTGCGGCCGAGCGCACCAAGGACGGTGGCGTGCAGGCCACGATCCGGGTGACGGTCGAAATCGACGGTGGCGCCAAGCCGGCGTGCATTGCCGACACCATCAGCCGCTACTACTTTTGAATGAAGTGCGCCGGGGCAGGCTCGGCTAGCGTAGGCGTCCAGAATTCGCGCCATACGCATTCCCATGCTGGCACTCGCCATCAGCGGCAGGGCTCAGGCCCGCGCCGTCGTATGCCTTGGACGCGATGAATCTTCCGTCAACGGCTCACAGGTCGGCGCAGGGGCCGAGAGGACAGCAGCATGAATGAAGCAGTCATCGTTTCGGTCGCACGCACCGGCATCGGCAAGGCGTTTCGCGGCGCATTTAACGATACCGAAGCGCCGGTGCTCGGCGGCCACGTGATCCGTGCGGCGGTCGAACGCGCCGGGGTCGATCCGGCCGAGATCGACGACGTGATCCTCGGCGCCGCTGCGCAGCAGGGCACCCAGGCCTACAACCTCGGCCGTCTGTGCGCCTATACCGCGGGCCTGCCCCATTCGGTGTCCGGCATGACTCTGGACCGCCAGTGCTCCTCCGGCCTGATGAGCATCGCCATCGCCGCCAAGAACATCATGGTCGGCGAGCAGGATGTGGTCGTCGCCGGTGGCCTGGAATCGGTTTCGCTGGTGCAGAACAAGCACAAGAACACCTATCGCTTCGTGTCGGAGGCTGTGGTGGCGGCCGAGCCGACCGCCTACATCCCGATGATCGAAACCGCCGAGCTGGTGTCCCAGCGCTACGGCATCTCGCGCGCGGCGCAGGACGAATACTCACTGCAGAGCCAGCAGCGCACTGCGGCGGCACAGGCGGCCGGTGCGTTCAACGACGAGATCGCGCCGATCACGGTCGAGCAGCAGCTGTTCGACAAGGAAGGCAATCCGACCGATCGCAGGACCGTCACCCTGGATCGCGACGAAGGCAATCGTCCCTCGACCACGCTGGAAAGCCTGTCTGCGCTCAAGCCGGTGTGGAAGAACGGCCAGTGGGTCCAGGAAGGCCAGTTCGTCACCGCCGGCAACGCCTCGCAGCTGTCGGATGGCGCTGCGGTCTCGGTGCTGATGAGCAAGGCCGAAGCGCAGCGTCGCGGCCTCAAGCCGCTGGGCACCTATCGCGGCGTAGCTGTCGCCGGCTGCAAGCCGGACGAAATGGGCATCGGTCCGGCATTCGCGATTCCCAAGCTGCTGGCGCGCCATGGTCTGACGGTTGATGACATCGGTCTGTGGGAGCTGAACGAAGCGTTTGCCTGCCAGGTGCTGTATTGCCGCGATCAACTCGGCATCGCCAACGATCGCCTCAACGTCAACGGTGGCGCGATCTCGATCGGCCATCCGTTCGGTATGTCCGGTGCGCGCATGGTCGGGCATGCCCTGATCGAAGGTCGGCGTCGCGGCGTGAAATACGCGGTGGTGACGATGTGCATCGGCGGCGGCATGGGCGCAGCAGGCCTGTTTGAAATCGGCGGCTGAGGCGATTTTGCGGCTTGCCGTGCCGATAGGCGCGGCTCAAACTGCCGCCGCTGCTGGGCCATCGGCACAGCAATACAAGAGCCGGGCTCCAAGACCCGGGCGATAACGGATAGAGGGCGAGGAGAGAACGATGAACGACACCGGGTCGGCATTCGTGCTGAAACAACGCGAGGAAGCCGCTGCGCAGGCCGCCAACAGCGCAGGCAGCGTCTGGCGCAATGGCTGGCCGTCGATGTTGATGGCGGCCGTCGTGATCGGTGCGGTGGTGTATTCGTTCTCGCCGCGACCCGCGCCTGATTTCGCGCCGACGCAAATTTACCCGGACCGGGTTCTGGTCAATGCGCTCGTGCAGCAGGGCCAGCGTGTGCTGGCGGTGGGCGAGCAGGGCGACATTCTGGTTGCCAATTCGCCGGACGGCCCGTGGCGCAGTGGCACCAAGACCCCCGCACGCGGTTCGACCCTGACCCAGGCGGCGTTCGTGGGTGAGGGCATTGCCATCGCCGTCGGCCACGATGGCTGGATTCTGCGCAGCACCGATGCCGGCGACACCTGGACCGAAGTGTCGTTCAGCGAAGACGCCGGCGATCCGCTGCTGGGTCTCGCGGGACCCTACAACGGCACCGTGTACGCGTTCGGCGCATTCGGTCTGATGATGAGTTCGTCCGATCTGGGCAAGACCTGGCAGCGCGTGAGCCTCAACATCAACCTGCCCGCGAAAGAGGTGGTCGAGGCGGTGCCGACCGACGACGATCCCTTCGCCAGTGGCGGCATGGCCGACGATCATGCCGACCGTCACCTGAACGCGATGACCCAGGCCAGGGATGGCACCCTGGTGCTGGTCGGCGAACGCGGTCTGATTCTGCGCTCCAGCGACGCCGGCCAGAGCTGGACGCCGGTCGATGACGTCTACGCCGGCTCGTTCTTTGGCATCACCGCGCTGCCGAGCGGCACGCTGGTGGTCTACGGCATGCGCGGGCACGTCTTTCGCAGCGAGGACCAGGGTCTGAGCTGGACCCAGAGCAGCAATCCGCTGGCGACCTCGCTGTTTGGTGACGCCGTGACGCCGGATGGCGCGCTGGTACTCGTGGGTGCCAGCAACACGGTTCTGGTGTCGAAGGATGATGGCCGCACGTTCACACAAGCCGCCGCGGACAACCGCAGCGGTCTGACTGCGCTGTTGCCGCTGCCCGACGGCGGCTGGCTCACCGCGGGTGAAGGCGGATTGAAGATTCAACGCGCCACCGAGGGGGATCGGTCATGACGCGCACGGAACAAATGGTCGAACGCTTTGCCGACTTTCTGATCGGCCGCCGTCGCATTCTGGCGGTGGTGTTTGCGTTGATCACCACGGCGCTGGGTGTCAGCGCCACGCGGGTGCAGCTGGATCCGGGATTCCTGAAGTTGATCCCGATCGAACACCCGTACATGAAGACCATGATGGAATACATGCAGGACTTCTCCGGGGCCAACACGGTCCTGGTGAACCTGCGCTGGAAGGGCGAAGGCGACATCTACAACAAGGAGTTCATGGACGCGCTGCAGGAGACCACCGACGAGGTGTTCTTCATCCCCGGCATCAACCGCACGCGCGTATCGTCGATCTTCACGCCGGATGTCTACTACATCGAAATCACCGAGTACGGCTTCAACGGCGAACCGGTGGTGCCGGCGCGCTACTCCGGCACGCCGGAGCAGATGGAGACGGTGCGCAAGAACGTCGGCCTGTCCGGCCAGATCGGTCAGCTGGTCGCCAATGATCTGAAGGGCGCGATGATCCGCGCCGATCTGCACGAGTACGACCCGGTCGCCGGGGTCAAGGTCGACTACTGGGCGGTGCAGAGCAAGCTCGAGGAAATCCGCCAGCGCTTCGAGAGCCAGCACAAGTACATCTACCGCATGAAAGCGGACCGACCGCCGTTCCAGAAGGGCGAGACGGTCTACGAGGGTTACGTCGACTACGGCAACATGCTGCGCATGCAGACGTTCAACGTCCTGCACGAGCAGGAGGGCGCCGAGGGCAAGCAGCCGTTCGCGCTGTCCGGCAGCGAGCTGAGCGTCGAGGCGGTCGACAACACGGCGTACAACCCGGATATCGAAGTCAATGTGATCGGCTTCGCGCGCCTGCTCGGCGACGTCATCAAGGGCCTGCTCGGCGTCTTCATCTTCTTCGGCGTCGCCTTCCTGATCACCGTGGTGCTGCTGTTCTGGTACACGCGCTCGGTCAGGGTCACCTTGACCGCGCTGGTCGTTGCGATGCTGCCGGTGCTGTGGCTGATTGGCGTGTTGCCGATTCTTGGTTACGGCATCGATCCGATGTCGATTCTGGTGCCATTCCTGATCTTCTCGATCGGCGTCTCGCACGCGGTGCAGATGACCAGTGCGTGGCGCATCGAGGTCATGGAAGGTGCCGACGCGGTGCAGGCTGCGCATGCATCGTTCTGCAAACTGTTCATTCCCGGCGCGGCCGGCCTGCTGACCGAAGCGCTGGGCTTCGGCGTGATCATGCTGATCGATATCCCGATCGTGCATGAACTGGGCATCACCGCCTCGCTCGGCGTGCTGCTGATGATCATCACCAACAAGATGATCCTGCCGATCATCATGACCTACCTGACGCTGGAGGAGAGCGGCCTGCATCGCGCGCGCGCGCAGCGCAGCGGTGAGCGCTCTCCGATGATCCGCAGAATCGGCGCCTGCGCCGAGCCGCGCAACGCCGCCATCGTGTTCCTCGTCGGTCTGATCATGCTGGGCGTGACCACCTGGAAGTCGCGCGATCTGGTGATCGGCGATTCCGGACAGGGCGTGCCGGAGCTGCGCGAGAACTCGCGCTACAACCAGGACAGCCGCATGATCGCCAGCAGTTACGACATCGGTGTCGATGTGCTGACGGTGATTGTCGAGGCCAAGGATTTCCAGGGCGACTCCTGCCTGCACTACGACGTCACCAATACCGTCGATCGTTTCGAGTCGTACATGCGCGGCGTCGAAGGCGTGCAGTCTGCGATCAGCGTCGGCAGCGTCGGCAAGCTGGTGATCGCGGCATTCAACGAAGGCAATCCGCGCTGGCGCGCGTTGCCGCGCAGCGAAGTGGGCCTGTCGACCGGCTCCAAGGCCTTCGATCCCAAGCTTGGACTGAACACCGAAAGCTGCCGCGCGATCCAGGTGCTGATCTTCACCAAGAATCACGAAGGTGAAACCGTCGCGCACATCGTCTCGGAGATCAAACGCTTCATCGCTGACAATCCGGTCGAAGGCGTCAAGCTGCGTCTGGCCAGCGGCAACGTCGGCGTGATGGCGGCGACCAACGAAGCGGTTGGCGAAGCCGAAGTGAAGATGCTGCTCGCGATCTTCGGCTCGCTGATCCTGTTCTGCTACGCCACCTTCCGCTCGTGGGTCGGTGTGATCTGCGTGATGGTGCCGTTGATCATGGTCACGGTGTTCTGCAACGCCCTGATGGCAACGTTCGGTATCGGTCTCAAGGTCGCGACCCTGCCGGTGATCGCACTGGGTGTCGGTGTTGGCGTCGACTATGGCCTGTATCTGTTCGAGCGCATCCAGCACCACATGGACATCGAAGGCACCAACTTCCGCGAAGCCTTCGAGCGCGCGATGGTCGAGCGCGGCAGCGCCGCCGTGTTCACGGCGATCACGATGTCGGTGGGCGTGGCAACCTGGATGTTCTCGGCGCTGAAGTTCCAGGCCGACATGGGCGTGATGCTGTCGTTCATGTTCCTGGTCAACATGCTCGCCGCCATCTGCATGCTGCCCGCACTGGGCGCGTGGTTCTACCGGAAGCGGGCGGTTGCAACAGCGGTACGCGCATCGTATCAGCTCGACGGATAGCCCTCAGCACTACGGCATGGGGCGCGCGCGCTGATTGGCGCGGCTCCGGTGTGCGGGGGGCAATCGGTTGATGCAGGTCAATGCTCCGCTTCGGGCGTGACGCTAGCGTTGAATTGGATGTCCCGCGTTCATCAATGGATGTAAGGGGTGCGCCATGAAACATGCGTTCTTGTTCGGTGCGATTGTGTTGATCGGGTTCCCCGTTGCGTCCCAGGGAGCGGACAAAGCGCTACAGGTCCATCAGGCCGAGGTCGCCCCGGCGGG
>JBFFJL010000079.1:0-11760 GCA_041555955.1 Nevskiaceae bacterium | reverse complement strand
TGGCTGATGAAGTCCGAGCCGGACTGTTTTTCGATCGACGACCTGGCAGCCCGCCCGAAGAAGACCGAGGGCTGGGACGGCGTGCGCAACTATCAGGTGCGCAACATGTTCCGGGACAGCATGAAGAAGGGCGACAAGGCTTTCTTCTACCATTCCAGCTGTGCCGAACCCGGCGTCGTCGGCGTCATGACGATCGCGTCGAACGCCTATCCGGACCCGACCCAGTTCGATCCCGCATCAGATCACCATGATCCGAAGTCCAAGCCCGAGGAACCGCGCTGGCTGCAGGTCGACGTCAAGTTCGAACGCAAACTGAAGTCACCGGTGACTCTGGCGACGCTGCGTGCCCATGAGCAGCAGCTCAAGGGCATGACCGTATTGATGCCGGGCACGCGCCTGTCGGTCACACCGGTGCGACCGGAACACTGGGACTACGTGCTCCAGCTCGCCGGCGAGAAAGCCTGAGGCGCTGCGCTCAGTCGGTTCCGAGAAACAGCTGGTAGGCCGGGTTGTCGCTTTCCTCGACGTAGGCATAGCCCAGCGCGTCCAGCGAGCGCCGACATTCGGCCCACTCCTTCTTCGGCACCTGCAAGCCACACAGCACACGCCCGAAAGCGGCGCCGTGATTGCGGTAGTGGAACAGGGAAATATTCCAGCGCGACCCGATCGCGTTGAGAAAGTCGAGCGCCGCGCCTGGACGCTCCGGAAATTCGAAGCGGAACAGGCGCTCATTGGGCAGGCCGGGACTGCGCCCTCCGACCATGAAGCGCACGTGCAGCTTCGCCATCTCGTTGCCGGTCATGTCAACAACGTCGTAGCCAGCATCACGCAGGCTGATCACCAAGGCCTCACGCTGTTCGGCGCCGTCGAGTTTGACGCCGACGAAGATATGCGCCGCCTGCTCCGAGGCGTAGCGGTAGTTGAATTCGGTGATCGGACGCTTGCCGATCTGGCGCAGGAAGCGCTTGTAGGCACCGGGCTGTTCCGGAATCGTCACGGCCAGCAGCGCCTCGGCATCGTCACCCAGCTCGGCGCGCTCGGCGATGTGACGCAGGCGGTCGAAATTGACGTTGGAGCCGGAGACGATCGCGGCCAGGGTCTGGCCCTGCACGCCGTGCTGCTGCACCCAGCGCTTGATCCCGGCGACAGCCAGCGCACCCGCCGGCTCCGGCAGTGCACGGTTGTCGTAAAAAATGTCGCGGGTCGCCGCGCAGATTTCGTCGACGCTGACCAGCAGGCATTCGTCGACCAGATGCCGCGCAACGCGGAAGTTCTCCTCGC
The DNA here is from genome assembly GCA_041555955.1 of Nevskiaceae bacterium. GTDB lineage: Bacteria > Pseudomonadota > Gammaproteobacteria > Nevskiales > Nevskiaceae > Solimonas. The sequence continues at coordinate 10,479 of JBFFJL010000079.1, read as the reverse complement.
CGATCTGACGTACGGCGACACCGTCGGCGAACAGGCCGACGCTCGGCAAGGTCACGCGCCGACCCGCCTGCATCGCCGCGGCGAAGCAGTTGGAATCCTCCGGCTCGACGGCAATCACCTTGATTGACGGCCGTACCGCCTTGATCCACGCGGCTACACCCGCCAGCAGTCCGCCGCCACCGACCGGGACGAACACTGCATCCAGGTCCCCGCACTGCTCCAGCATCTCGCGCGCGATCGTGCCCTGCCCGGCGATCACCTCTGGATCGTCGTAGGGATGCACCATCGTCATGCCCTTTTCGGCAGCGAGCTTGAACGCATGCTCACGGGCATCGTCATAGGCGTCGCCATGCAGGATCGCCTTGCCGCCCAGCGCCCGCACCGACTCGACCTTCAGCGCTGGCGTGGTCCGCGGCATCACGATCCACGCGGTCAGCCCAAGCCGCTGCGCCGCCAGTGCCACGCCCTGGGCGTGATTGCCGGCCGATGCCGTGATCACCCCGCGGGCACGCTCGACATCGCTGAGCTTGGCGATGCGGTTATAGGCGCCACGCAGCTTGAACGAGTAGACCGGCTGGGTATCCTCGCGCTTCAGCAGAATCCGGTTTCCCAGACGTTTGGACAGCTTCGGAGCATCTTCGAGGGCGCTGATGCGCGCCACGTCGTAGACCTGCGCACGCTCGATGCGGGCACGATACTGCTCAAGCAGCCGGGAGGTATCTGGGGCCGATTTGGGCCGGGAAGGCGGATTCAAGGAACTGTCCAGTGGGTGTTGCGCAGGACGCGATGCCATATCATACCGCGCACTTTGAGCTTGCCATGGGGCCTCTGATCTGTGACACACGCTGACACCGCACCGGTGATCGCCTTTATCGGCGGCGGCAACATGGCCGCCAGCCTGATCGGTGGCTGGCTCGCAGCGGGCCATGCCGCGACCCGCGTGCGCGTGGTTGAACTCGATGCGGCACGCCGCGACGTGCTGAGCCGCGATTTCGGCGTGCTGACCTTTGCCGGAGCCGCCGACGCCGTCAACGGCGCCGACGCCGTGGTGCTGGCGGTCAAACCGCAGCAGATGCGCCAGGCCGTCACCGGCTTGCAGCTTGCCTCCGGCACCGTGGTGATCTCAATCGCCGCTGGCATTCGCCTCGACAGCCTGCGCAGCTGGCTCGGCGACCATCTCTGCCATGTGCGCTGCATGCCGAATACGCCCGCGTTGCTGGGTGCCGGTATCACTGGCCTGTATACCGCAGCCGACACCCCCGCGCCGGCGCGCGCACTGGCGCAGGCCGTGCTGGAGGCAGCGGGTCAATGCGTCTGGCTCGACAGCGAAGGGCAGATCGACGCGGTGACCGCCGTTTCGGGCTCCGGCCCGGCCTATTACTTCCTGCTGACCGAAGTGATCCGCGAGGCCGGCGTCGCACTGGGACTGAACGCAGAGGTTGCCGCACTGCTGGCCCGGCAGACCTTCATCGGCGCCGCGCGCATGGCCGAGGGCGACACCGACGTTGCCGAGCTGCGTGCACGTGTCACCTCCAAGGGCGGCACCACCGAAGCCGCCGTGGCTTCGCTTGAAAACTCGGGATTGCACACCATTTTCAGAGAAGCGCTTGCCGCTGCCGCCCGCCGTGGCGCTGAACTGGGCGAGCAGTTGAGTCGGGAGACCTGATGAGCGCCAACGCTTCGAATGCGGCATTGTTTCTGCTCACCACGCTGTTTGATCTGACGCTGTGGCTGTTCATGCTGCGCATCATCCTGCAGTGGGTGCGCGCGGACTTCTACAACCCGATCTCGCAGGGCATCTGGCGTGCAACCCGGTATCCGACCGACTGGCTGCGCGGCGTCGTTCCCGCAGTCGGCAAACTGAATACCGGTGCCGCGCTGGTGGTACTCGCGATTGCGCTGATTTACGTCTATAGCGTGACCGGCCTGCTGGGCTTCGGCGTCTCGGTACTGTCCGCACTGTGGTTCGCCGTGCTGAAGACCGCTGTGCTGGCCGTCAATCTGTACACTTTCACGCTGTTTGTTCAGGCCATCATGTCCTGGCTCGGACCCGGTGTGAACAACCCGGCCAGCAACATCCTGTGGAGCATCAACGAGCCGCTGCTGCGCCCGGTGCGCCGGGTGATCCCGCCGCTGTCGGGCCTGGATCTTTCGCCGCTGGCCGTGATCCTGCTGCTCCAGGTCCTGAATCGTCTGCTGCCGCTGCCGGGTATTTTCCGCTAGTGCACGAGACGAGGACGGCTGACGTGCCTGCCGACTCGGTGGGGCTGGTGACGCCCCGACGCGTCAGCATCGAGCGAGCGCTGACGCTGGATTGCGGACGCAGCCTGCCGCGTCACGATCTGATGATCGAGACCTACGGCACGCTCAACACGGACCGCAGCAACGCGATCCTGATCTGCCATGCGCTGTCGGGCGACCACCATGTGGCCGGGGTGCACACGCTGGATGACCGCAAACCCGGCTGGTGGGACAACTGCGTCGGCCCCGGCAAGCCATTCGACACCAATCGCTTCTTCGTGGTCGCGCTGAACAATCTCGGGGGCTGCAAGGGGTCGACCGGGCCGAACACGGTCAATCCCGATACCGGCAAGCCCTACGGTCCGGACTTCCCGCTGCTGACCGTGCGTGACTGGGTCCGGTCGCAGGCCATGCTGGCCGATGCGCTGGAAATCGAACAGTGGGCGGCGGTTGCCGGCGGCAGCCTCGGCGGCATGCAGGTCATGCAGTGGGCGATTGACCTGCCGCAGCGCGTACGCCACGCGCTGGTCATCGCCTCGGCGCCGAAACTGTCGGCGCAGAACATCGCGTTCAACGAGATCGCCCGCCAGGCGATCATGTCCGATCCGCAATTCCACGGCGGCCATTTCTACGACTACGGTGTCATTCCGACCCACGGTCTGAAACTGGCGCGCATGCTCGGGCACATCACCTATCTGTCCGACGACGCCATGCGCGCCAAGTTCGGACGGCTGCAACGCACCAACCAGTTCAGCTTCAACTTCGACGTCGAATTCGAGGTCGAGAGCTATTTGCGCTACCAGGGCCAGTCGTTCGTCGACCGCTTCGATGCCAATACCTACCTGCTGATGACCAAGGCGCTGGACTACTTCGATCCGGCGCGCGAGTTCGGGGACGATCTGGTCGCGGCGTTCGCGCGGGCGCAGGCACGGTTTCTGGTCATCGCGTTCTCCAGCGACTGGCGCTTCTCGCCGGCACGCTCGAAGGAAATCGTCAGCGCACTGGTCAAGGCGCGTCGCAGCACGTCCTACGCCCTGATTGACTCGCAACTCGGGCATGACGACTTCCTGATGCCGATTCCGCAATACCACCGCGTCCTGCACGCCTACCTGGACCGGGTCGCCACCGAGGTCGGGACATGAATCCGTCCGCCCTGCCCGCACTGCGCCCCGATCTGGCACTGATCTGCGACTGGATTCGTCCCGGCTCGCACATCCTCGACCTCGCCTGCGGTGAAGGCACCTTGCTGGCCCATCTTGCCGCGCAGCAGCAGGTCAGCGGATACGGCCTGGAAATCGACGACGAGGAAGTTGCGCGCTGCATCGATGTCGGCGTCAACGTGATCCAGGCCGACATCGACGATGGCCTGCGTGATTTCGAGACCGGTTCGTTCGACTACGTGGTGATGACGCAAGCGCTGCAGGCATTGCAACGCCCGGACGAGGCCATCGCCGAGATTCTGCGCGTGGGCAAGGTCGGCATCGTGACCTTCCCCAACTTCGGCCACTGGCGCGTACGCAGTGCACTGGCCGCCGGCAAGATGCCGGTGACGCCGGCGTTGCCGGACATGTGGTACGACACGCCGAACATCCACCTGTGCACGGTCAATGACTTCGAGGCCTTGTGCAGCCAGCGTGGCTGGCGCGTGCTGGCACGCCGCCTGCTCGACCGCTCACATCAGGAAGGCCTGCGCATCCGTCTGGCGCCCAATCTGTTCAGCGAGGTCGCGCTGTACATGCTGCAGGCCCCGCAAGCCCCTGGAGAACATCGATGACCCGTGTCTCACGCTGGGCCTGGCTGCTGCTGCTCTGCGCCTTCGGCGCGCACGCCGAACAGTTCGTCGATCAGGGCGGCTACCGCGTGCACTACGCCGCGATCAACACCATCGAACTGACGCCGCAGGTGGCACGCCAGTTCGGCATCGACCGCACGCGCAACCAGATCCTGCTGGTGCTCAACGCGCAGCAGCAGGTCGATGGCCGCTATGTGCCGGTACCCGCCACCGCGAGCGGTACGGCAACCACGCTGCTCGGCCACCAGCAGGCGCTGGAACTGCGCCCGATCCATGAAGCCGACGTGCACTACGTCATCGCGACGTTTACCACGCTCGACGGCGAGTTCATGACGATTGCTGCCGAGGTTCTGCCTCAAGGCAGCAACACCACGATCCCGATTCGCTTCAAGCAGCAGTTCTATCGCGACTGACTTGCCGCTTCGGCCTCGGCCAACAGGGCTTCGATGCGCTGATCCTTTTCGGCCCAGAGCTGCGCGATCCAGGTCTGGAACTGAGCGCGGAACTCGCGATCATTCTCATAATCCCCGACGTAGAGCGCGTGGGGAATTGTCAGCTTGCGCACCTCGACGACAACCTGTCGCACCCGTCCACACAGCAAGGCCCAGAAGCCCTGAGCGCCACCGGGATAGACAATCGTCACATCCAGCAGAGAGTTCAGCTTCTCGCCCATGGCGCCCATCGTGAAGGCGAAGCCACCGGACTTGGGCTTCAGCAGATGCGCGTACGGGGACTGCTGCCGATCGTGCTTGGCTGCGGTAAAGCGCGTGCCTTCGAGGAAATTCAGAATCATGGCCGGCTGATTGCGAAAGTTTTCGCAGGCCTTGCGCGTGGTTTCCAGATCCTTGCCCTTGAGCGCTGGATTGCTCGCGATCTGTTCCTTGGTGTGGCGTTTCATGAACGGGAAATCCAGCCCCCACCACACCAGTCCGAGAATCGGCACCCAGATCAGTTCCTGCTTGATGAAGAACTTGAAGAACGGCGCACTGCGGCCGAAGGTGCGCATCACCACCACGATATCGTTCCAGCTCTGGTGGTTGGCGCAGACCAGATACTGCCCCTTGGGATCAAGCTTGGCATCGATGCGGATATCCCACTTCACCGCAAGCAAGGTATCCACCAGCGTCGAATTGAAGGCCGCCCAGGTTTGCGCGAGCCAGGCAGCCATGCGTGAAACCCAGTCGCGAACCGGACCGCGGGGCAGCAGCAGCTTGAAGAAGATGCAGACATAGACCGGTATCGCCCAGAACACCGTGTTGACGATCAGCAGCGACAGCATGATGACGCCGATCACCGGCGCCGGCAGAAATTGCAGCATGGTTATCTATCCCCCGGACGATGCACGCAGAACATCGACGTTCCCAAGAAGCGGCAAGCGCGAGCGAGCCTTACGGCGACGAACCCACGGCAGCCGTGGCACGCACCGCGCCGGTCTGATCGTAGACCTCAACCGTCGCATAGCTGCCAGAGGGCAGCTGCACCAAGACGCAAGGGCTGGTGATCATCTGTGTCGTCATCGCGCCCTTGGCCGGCGCAAAGAACGTGGCATAGAGCTTCAGCACGCTTTCGGCCCGCATTGCATCACCGCTGACCGCAATGCCGTAGCCGCCGGTATGGCGCTGGCCCATCTGGATCAAGGCATAACGGCCCGGCTGCAGCTCACGCGGATGCAGGTCGATGCCTGTACGCTGCTGCCACTGCTGCACCGCGTTACCGGATGCAAACACCTGCACCGACGCATCGGCGGACTCGTCCGAGCACAGCTGTGCACGGCCGACCTCACTCACGCTGACGCGCTCACCGCGCACGAACCACTGACTGATACCACAGCCGCTCAACAACACCGCAAGGGCTCCGATCGCCATTCGTTTCATCGTCGATCCCGTGTCCTTATTGTTCATTCGTCGGCATCCTCCAGCACCATCGATGCGCCCTTCTCGGCGATCATCGTCGTCGGCACGTTGGTATTGCCACCGACCAGAGTGGGCATGATAGACGCATCAATCACGCGCAGCCCCTGCATGCCGTGCACCCGCAGCCGCGCATCAACCACGGCCTGTGCATCCGCCGCCGGCCCCATCTTGCAGGTGCCCACCGGATGGTAAAGCGTCTCGGCATGTTCGCGCAGCCACTGACGCAGTTCGTCGTCGGTCTGCAGATGCGCGCCGGGCTCCAGTTCACCGGCATGATGTTCGGCAAACGCGGCCTGCGCCAGAATTTCGCGTGCCTTGCGGATCGCCAGGACCAGCTGATCCAGATCGCGCGGATCCTCAAAATGGCACGGATCAATTTCCGGCGGCGCCATCGGATCGGGGCTCGACAGACGGATCTCACCGCGTGAGTGCGGGCGCAGGTCGCAGCTCAGAATCGAGAACGCGTAGGTCCGCAACAGCGGCCGCAGGTCGAGTCCGTGATAGGCATTGGCCAAGGGTACGAAATGCATCTGCAGATCCGGCGCCGGCAGTTGCGGCTGCGAGCGGATGAAGCCGCCGGACTCGGCAATATTGCTGGTCAGTTCACCGCGGCGTCCGAACAGATAGCGCAGCATCGCCCACAGCGATCGCGGCAGCGACAGGGGATGCAGCGATAACGGCAATCGCTGCCGCGAGCGCACGCTGACCAGCGCATCCAAGTGATCCTGGAGGTTGCGCCCGACCCCATCCAGCAGCTTGACCGGATGGATGGCATGGCGCCGCAGCTCAGCTTCCGGACCGAGGCCTGACAGCAGCAACAACTGCGGAGAGTTGACCGCACCCGCACACAGCAGCACTTCGCGCCGCGCCAGCACTTCGCGATAGACGCCGTTGGCAAAGTAGCGCACCCCGACCGCGCGGCGGCCGTCGAACAGCACGCGCGTCACGCGCGTATTAGTCAGTATCTGCAAATTCTCGCGGCCTGCGGCGCCACGCAGATAGGCCCGCGCGTTGCTGCAGCGTTCACCGTCGATCTGTGCCACAGGGTAGTAACCAAAGCCGTCCTGCTGCGCGCCATTGAAATCGTCGTTGGGCACATGGCCGGCTTCCTGCGCCGCACGCAGAAAGACATCCGACAGCGGATTGTGATGCCGCAGCTGCGCGACATTCAGTGGACCGCCCTGCGCATGAAACTCGTCGGCCGCTCCGGGTTCGTAGTTTTCCAGCGCCTTGAAGAACGGCAGCACCTCGCGGTAGCTCCAGCCGGGGTTTCCCAGCGCGGCCCAATGATCGTAGTCCCAGGCATGGCCCCGCACGACGCACATGGCGTTGATCGCCGAGCTGCCTCCCAGCGTGCGCCCACGCGGCCAATACAGCGACCGATTCCCCATCAGCGGCTGCGGCGTGGTCCAGAACTTCCAGTTGTATTGCGGCGAACGCAGCAGCGCCACCATGCCCGCGGGCATGCGGATCATCGGGCTGCGGTCCGGCGGCCCGGCTTCCAGCAGGCACACGCGATAGCGGCCACTCGCGGACAGGCGATTGGCCAGCACACAGCCAGCGGAACCGCCTCCCACCACGACGTAATCAAACTCCAAATCCCAACTCCCGTTGCCGTCCCTTGCCGGCGTCATGGCCGCAGTCCACGGACAGATTTCACCCAGCCCGTGGCCACCTGGCGCGCGCCGATTCAGACACTCCCCGGCCAATGCTAACGTAGCGGCATGGACAAGTCCGCGAAGCACGCCGCCCCGACGGCCCAAATTTCACAGCTGGATGCAGCGACCTTACTGACCGCAATGATCGACGATGGCCTGATCAGCGCCTCCACCGGTCAGCGCGTGCAGGCTGGCCTGCGCACTGTCGGCAATCAGCACCCGGTTACTGCGATCGCCGCGCTGCAACCCGAAGATGCCCGCAACTCCGGACGCACGCTGAGCATCGAGGCGCTGACACAGTGGTTCGCCGCGCGTAGCGGCCTGCCGTATGTGCGCATCGACCCGCTGCACATGAACGTCACCCAGGTGACGTCGATCGTGCCGTATCCGTACGCCGCACGCGCACGCATCCTGCCGATTGCGGTCAGCCCGAGCGAAGTCGTGATCGCGGTGGCCGATCCGTTCAAGCGTGACTGGGAACCCGACCTCGCGCGCTTGATCACACAGCCGATCCGACGCGTCATCGCCAACCCCCAGGACATCGATCGCTATCTGGTCGAGTTCTATGCCCTGGCACGCTCGGTGAAGTCAGCCGAGAACCAGAGCGACCCGGCCCGTTCAGGCGGGGTGCAGAACCTCGAGCAGCTGACCCAATTGGGTCACTCCGGCAAGCTCACTGCTGACGATCAGCACATTGTCGCGATCGTTGACTGGCTGCTGCAGTACGCCTTCGAGCAGCGCGCCAGCGACATCCACCTGGAACCGCGTCGTGAGTTTGCGCAAATCCGCTTTCGCATCGATGGCGTACTGCATGACGTCTACCAGGTGCCGGCAGGCATCTACGCCGCCGTCTCCAGCCGCATCAAGATTCTTGCGCGCATGGATGTCGCCGAGAAGCGCCGCCCACAGGACGGCCGAATCAAGACGCGCACACCGGGCGGCAAGGAAATCGAACTGCGTATCGCCAGCCTGCCGACCGCGTTCGGTGAAAAGCTGGTGCTGCGCATCTTCGATCCGGATGTTCTGGTCAAGGACTTTGCCGCACTGGGCTTCTCCGAGCACGATGCCGCACGTTGGCGCGGGCTGATCAAGCAGCCCAACGGCATCATTCTGGTCACCGGGCCAACCGGCTCCGGCAAGACCACCACGCTGTACTCGACGCTCAAACAGCTGGCGACTTCGCAGGTCAACGTCTGCACCATCGAAGACCCGATCGAACTGGTCGAACCGGCCTTCAATCAGATGCAGGTGCAGCCGACGATCGATCTGACCTTTGCTTCGGGCGTCCGCGCGCTGATGCGCCAGGACCCCGACATCATCATGGTCGGAGAAATCCGCGATCTGGAAACCGCGGAAGTTGCGGTGCAGGCCGCATTGACCGGTCACCTCGTGCTCGCCACCCTGCACACCAACGACGCGCCCTCCGCGATCACCCGCCTGCTCGATCTGGGCGTGGCGTCGTACCTGATCAAATCGACCCTGCTGGGTGTTATTGCACAGCGGCTGGTGCGCACGCTATGCCCCCATTGCAAGGAGGCCGTGGCGGTCGACCCCGCTGAATGGAAATTGCTGACCGGCGACTGGAGCGCGAAACTGCCGAGCCGCATGTTCCGCGCCGTCGGGTGCCTGGAATGCCGCGAGACGGGTTTCCTCGGACGTACCGGCATCTACGAGATGCTGACCCTGACGCCCGCGTTCAAGGCCCTGATCACCGACGAGGCAGACCCCGCGCACCTGCGCGAAACCGCCATTCGCGACGGCATGCTGCCGCTGCGTCTGTCCGGCGCGCAGAAAATCGCGCAGGGGCTGACCACGCCGGACGAGGTCCTCAAGGTCGCACCACCGGCACTGCTGCGCAGTACCGCCTGAACGCCGGCAGCCCTTGAATCGGCCGCACCCGCCCTTAGATACGGGGTCGAGGCATTGCACCGAATCTGGAGGTTGTTATGAATATTGTTCGCCATGATCCCTGGGGATTCCGCCGCGATCTGCTGGATGAAGTCGGGCGTCTGTTTGAACGCAGTGCCGACGCCTCCAGCGGCGCCACTGCCGACTGGATTCCGGCCGTCGACATTGAGGAATACGCCGACCGCTTCGTCCTGTTTGCAGACGTTCCCGGCGTTGAGCCGTCGAGCATCGACGTGACGCTGGAGCGCGGCGTACTGACCCTGTCCGGCGGCCGCGAGCAAGCGGTCGAGCAGGACGGCATCGAACGCCGCCGCAGCGAGCGCGCCAGCGGCAAGTTCCTGCGCCGCTTCGTGCTGCCGGACACCGTCGACGGCGACTCGGTCACCGCCAGCGGCAAGCACGGGGTCCTGGAAGTCGTTATTCCGAAACGCGCGCAGGCCCAGGCACGCAAGATCACCGTCAATCACTGACGGCCACAAGTTACGGGGCGCCATCAGGCGCCCCGTTGCGCTGCCTTCAATACCGCGCGCACAGCCAGGCCCCCGGGCTCCTGCCGGATCGCCGGTCCGGAATTGTTGTGCACGGTGAAGTACACCAGGTGCGCCACCATCGCGGCCACCGCGCTGAATGAAACGTTGCCGAAAATGTCGATGCCGGGCGGCGCACCAGGATTGAAGAATCCCGGCGCACATCCGAGAACTCAACACTGAACGCCGCGGCTGAAAGCGAACAAATGTCCGCCGCCGGTTCGGCACGCCGCCTGGACTCATTTTCACGCTGACAACTTCCCGACCCTCGACCCAGGTATCAACCGCATGGGCGTGACGCTCACGGACGCTTCATACTGGGCAAACCTGAACTGTCTGTGAAAGGGACAACGACGATCTGTTGCAGCTGTAGCGAGCAAACCGAGACAGCGTGACGATCGTCACCGGATTCAGACCTGTCAGCCCCATCTTGCGACGCT
>JBFFJL010000078.1:0-11819 GCA_041555955.1 Nevskiaceae bacterium | reverse complement strand
TCCGCGCAGCCCAAGAATCTGCGCAGGGATAGCCGCTCCCATTTGTCCCCTGTGTCCGAAAGCCTAGAGAACCTTCGTTCTACAAGGGCTTACGGGTCCGCGGCTATCCCTTCTTTACCGAACACGACTGATGAAGAGCCAAAAAGTGGAAAGGTTTCGAGGACAGCGCGTTGTGCTGTTTGAACGAAAGAGAATCTTCACGCACGCTCACTACAATGTCATCATCATTATGATTACCATGTGCGGCCGACAATCGCACTAATGATGGGCGTTTGTAAGTAAAATCAAGCTGGGGCGAGGCTGTAGACAAGCACTCGATCTCCACAAATAAGGGGCACATATGGGGAAGGGGCAGCTTGCAGATCTAACCCAGCCACAACGCGACCGGCTCGCGTTTGTGGAGTTGCGCGTGCGCTTCATTGGGGAGATACGCCGTCAGGACTTGGTCACGCGGTTTGGCATCCAGTCTGCCGCCGCATCCAGGGATCTGGCGCTGTACAAGGAGTTGGCCCCGGGCAACATCGACTACGACCCCAAGGGCAAGTCCTACGTCCTGGGGCCGGACTTCCGGCCTGTATTCGACTTCCCCCCGGAGCGGGTGCTGTCGTGGCTGACCCAGGGCTTTGGCGATGGTGAGCCGATGCGGCTCAAGGCGTGGGTGGCGAGCGAGAGCCCGTCACGGCTCACGCATCCGGATCTGGATGTGCTGGCGAGCGTGACCCGTGCGATTCACCAGGAGTGTCCGCTCGGCATCGAGTACCACTCCATCTCCAGTGGCCGCACCGAGCGGGAGATCGTCCCGTTCGCGCTGATCGACAACGGCCTCCGTTGGCACGTCCGCGCCTTCGACCGGAAGTCCCAAGAGTTCCGGGATTTCGTCATCACTCGGATCAAGCGCCCGGTGGTGCTCAAGGGGCAGCCAGTGGCGCCCCACGAGATGAGCGATCAGGACATTCAGTGGACCCGGATCGTCGAGCTGGAGCTGGTACCTCACCCGGATCAACCCCGGCCGGAGATCACCGAGATGGACTACAGCATGCAAGGTGGCGTGCTGCGGATGAAGCTGCGGGCAGCCACCGCCGGTTACATCCTTCGCCAATGGAGTGTGGACTGCACGCCCGACCACAGCTTGCGCGGGCACGAGTATCGGTTATGGCTGAAGGACCACCTGGCCATCTACGGCGTGCGAAATGCCGTACTGGCGCCGGGCTACCGCTCCCCTGATCAACAACGGATCGAAGCTGATGCCGACTGAATAACAGGACTGACTTCAACGTGAACGAAGAGAACAAACACAACAAAAAGCTAGAGCGACTCGGGTTCAGTTTCGAGCGCGGCGGGGTCCATACCGCTCGGACGATGATGCTCGTTGAGCTGCGCGCACTGCTGTCCTTTGTGGACAAAGCAGACGCCGCCAAAGCCGACTATCTGGAGGCCATTCAAGCCTCCAACTGCCTGGGCAAACGCTCCGGCAAAACACGGACGCTGACCTTTCGGCATCTGGCCGATCTCTATGCGCTTGATCCCAGCTTGTTGGTGTTCCGTGCTCTACATTTCTTTTGGCAGCGTGATGTTGATGGGCAGCCGCTGTTGGCCGCCCTGTGCGCCTACACGCGCGACCCCATGCTTCGAGCCACCGCCCCCTTCATTCTGGGATTCCAGGAAGGGGCCACCGTCACCCGTGAGGCGATGGAAGAGTTCATCGATGCACAAGAGCCGGGGCGCTTCAGCAAGGCCACGCTCAAGTCCACCGCACAGAACATCAATTCGTCCTGGACTCAGGCGGGTCACTTGGCTGGCCGCGTTCGCAAAGTGCGGGCGCGTGCTGTGGCGACGCCAGGCACGGTCTCGTTGGCACTGCTTCTGGGCTACGTCAGCGGTCTGCGCGGCGAATCGCTGTTCAAGAGCGACTTCACCCGTATGCTCGACTGTTCATTCGAAAAGACGATCGAGTTGGCCGAGGACGCCTCGCGGCGGGGCTGGATCTCGCTCAAGCGCGTCGGCCAGGTAGTCGAGGTGCTTTTCCCGAACTTGATCACTGCGCAGGAAATGGAGTGGCTCCGTGAGCAGAATTAAGCGATTGACCCAGTCCTACAGCAAGTACGTGGCTGTCCCGTGGCGCGACGATGCCGCCGCCGCCCAGCGCGTCATTTTTTGCGTGTACCACGAAACGGAAGAGCTGCGCCTGCGGGCCAAGGTCGACGAATTTGAGATCGCCACCCGAGCAGCAGGCCATGACTGGGCACTGTTCGATTTGACGGATTCGTTCCCGAACTGGCTGGCGTCCCAACGCTACGCCAAGAGCTACTTCCAAAAGCCCAACCTGCTGTCCACGCTGCTGCCCAAGTACCTCAGCCACATCGAAGCCGAGTTCGAGACGTTCCTGCAGGACAAGAACGTCAGCACCGAGTTTGTCGTGGCGCTCCAGGGCGTCGGCTCTCTGTTCGGCTTCCTGAAGGTCAAGGAAGTCGTGGACAAGCTCGCACCCAAGGTGAAGGGGCGTCTGCTGGTGTTCTTTCCCGGCAGCTACGAAGACAACAACTACCGCTTGCTGGACGGGTACGACGGCTGGAACTACCTGGCCGTGCCGATCACCGCAGACAAAGAATTCTGATTAAGGGGAAAACATGCTCAATCGCGACATTTACCAAAAGGACCCGTCGACTCGCAAGCTGGTCAACGAAGGCGTGGCCAGCGTCAATGACGAGACGACCAACCAGGCGCTGTCGGTCCTCCGGTACGAGCTGGACACCTTTGTCTGTGATGGGCAATACGAAAAGGGCCTGGTCCACATTCTGGAAACCTACCTGAAGAACATCGAACAGGCGCAGCAGCCTGCGGTGTGGGTCAGTGGCTTCTACGGCTCCGGCAAGTCGCACATGGTCAAGATGCTGCGTGCCCTTTGGGTGGACACCAAATTCGAGGACGGGGCGACCGCGCGCGGTATCGCTTCACTGCCGCAAAGCGTGGCCGATCAGCTCAAGGAATTGACGAACCAGGGCAAGCGGCACGGTGGTGTGCATGCCGCATCAGGCACCTTGGGATCGAAGTCGCGCGACAAATCTGCCCGCATGGCATTGCTCGGCATTATTTTCAATTCGGTCGGCTTGCCCGAGCAGTATCCGGTGGCGCGCTTCGTGATGTGGCTCAAGCACGAAAACATCTACGACACCGTGCGTGGCTTTGTAGAGCAAGGTGGGCACGACTGGAACGAAGAGCTGGACAACTTCTACGTCGCAGAAGGTCTGCACGCGGCGCTGGTCAAGGCCAAGCCCAATCTGTTCACATCGACCTCCTCATGCGTTGACACGCTGAACAACCTTTACCCGTATGTGCAAGACGTGTCGAGCGTCGACATGATCAAGGCCATCAAACAGGCACTGACTCGGGACGGCAAATTCCCACTCACCTTGGTCGTCATCGATGAGGTCCAGCAGTACATCGGCGAAGACAGCCAGCGCTCCATTGATGTGCAAGAAACCGTCGAGGCGTGCTCCAAGAACATCGGAGCCAAGATGCTGTTCATCGGCACGGGGCAAACTGCCGTCAACGGCACCTCGAACCTGAAGAAATTGGAAGGCCGATTCACGGTCCGCGTGGAGTTGTCCGACGCGGATGTGGATGCGGTGATCCGTCAGGTGATCCTGGCGAAGAAGCCGGAAGCCAAGGCGCCGGTCGAAAAGGTGATGCAAACCAACCTGGGCGAGATCTCGCGCCACCTGGCTGGCACCACCATCGGTCACCGCCCGGACGACATCCAGTTCTTCCCGCAGGACTACCCCATCCTTCCGGTACGCCGCCGCTTTTGGGAAAACACTCTGCGCGTGCTGGATCAGACCGGCACCGACAGCCAGTTGCGCAACCAGCTCTCGATGATCCACAAGGTCATCCAGACCAATGTGGACGCTCCGGTCGGCAGCGTCGTACCGGCGGACTACCTCTACTTCGATGCGGCCGACAAGCTGCTGCAGTCGCGCATCCTGCCGCGCAAGGTCCACGAGCGGACCATGGTCTGGATCAAGGGGACCGAGGACCAACGCCTCATGGCGCGGGCCTGCGGCCTGGTGTTCTTGGTCAACAAGCTCGCCAGCAGCAACAACGAGATCGGCATCCACGCCACGCTCGACACGCTGGCCGACCTCTTGGTGGAAGACCTGACGCAAGGATCCAGTGCCCTGCGCAGCAAGTTGCCTGGCATCCTGGACAAGTGCGAACTGCTGATGAAGGTCGGCGACGAGTACCGCATCCAGACCGAAGAAAGCGCCGCCTGGAACGACGAGTTTCTGAGTCAACGCAACAGCCTGGCCAACGAAGCCCATCGCGTGGACGCGGAGCGCGACGACCGCATCCGCCGCCGCTTCGGCGAGATGGTGCGCAAGCTGTCGCTAACCCAAGGCACTTCAAAGGTCACGCGCGACATCTTCCCGGTGTTCGATGCCCAATTGCCGGGCGACGCCAGCGAGAAAGTCTGCGTCTGGGTACGCGACGGCTGGAGCATCGACGAAAACTCGGTGCGCGCCGACGCTCGCCAGGCGGGCAACCAGTCGCCCACCGTGTTCGTGTTCATCCCCAAGCGCTCGGCCGATGACCTGCGCCACTACCTGATCGACTTCAAGGCCGCCAGCGCCACGCTCGACAAGCGCGGCGTACCAAACACCGCCGAGGGCACTGAGGCTCGCTCGGCGATGGAGACCACGAAGCAAACCGCCGAGGGCAAGATCCGCGAACTGCTGCAAGAAGCCTTCTCGGGTGCCCGCGTCTTCCAGGGCGGCGGCAACGAAATCCTGGGCACCGACCTGCAGGACATGACGCTGGAAGCCGCCACCAACGCGCTGCAGCGGCTCTACCCGCAGTTCCACATCGCCGACCACGCCGGCTGGCCCAAGGTCTATGAGAAGGCGCAGAAGGGTGCGCCGGATGCCCTCAAGAGCGTGGGCGACGACGGCGAGCCTGCCAAGAACCCAGTGTGCAAAGCCATCCTGGCCTTCATTGCTGGCGGCAAGAAGGGCATCGACATCCGCAAGAACTTCGAAGGCGCAACCTACGGCTGGCCGGGCGACGCGGTGGACGGCGGCCTGCAGGTGCTGCTGGTGGCCGGGCTGATCCGTGCCCAGGACGAGAAGGGGCAGACCATCGACCCGAAAGACCTGGAGCGCAAGGTCATCGGCAAGACCATGTTCAAGGTCGAGTCGGCCACCGTCTCGGCGGCTCAGCGCATCCAGATTCGAAAGGTGCTGCAGAAGGTCGGCCTCACCGCCAAGCAAGGCGAAGAGCTGGCCTACGTGCCGCAGTTCCTGGTCAGCGCGCAAGAGCTGGCCAACCGCGCCGGAGGCGACGCCCCACGTCCGGCGCGCCCGGAAACGAAGGGGTTGGAGGAGATCCGCCTCACCGCTGGCAACGAGCAGCTGTTGGCCCTGTACAACCAGCGCGACGAACTCAGCACCGCCATCGACACCTGGACAGATGTCGCCGAGCGCATCGACAAGCGTGTGCCCGCCTGGAACACGCTCAAGCGCCTGTTGGCCCAGGCCAATGGACTGTCGGGCGCCGAAGTCTTGGTGGCGCAAGTCACGCACCTTGAACAGCAACGCCAACTGCTGGAGGAGCCTGACCCTGTCACCCCCTTGGTTGCCAGCCTGACGCAGTTGCTGCGCGACGAACTGAACCGGCTGCACGCCGACTACCAGACCCGCCACAAGAACGGCATGGCGCGCCTGGACGCCGACACCAACTGGAAGCAGCTGGAGCCAGAGCAGCGCAACAGCCTGCTGGCCGCCCAGAAACTGACCCTCACCGACGCACCCAAGGTGCAAGTGGCCAACACCGACGAGGTGCTGGCCACGGTCGATCGTTTGTCGCTGTCGTCGTTCGCTGATCGTGTGGCCGCCATCGACTCGCGCTTCGACGCCGTGCTGGTGGCTGCCGCCGAGTTGATGGAGCCCAAGGCGCAGTTCGTCAAGCTGCCCCACCGGACGATCAAGACCGACGAAGACATCGAGGCCTGGCTGCTGGATGCCAAGCAGACCATCGCACAGGCCCTGAAAAAAGGCCCGGTCATCCTTCACTGAGGCCTGATTCCCCATGATGCAAGCACTCGACAAAGACCTGCGCGGCGCGCTGGAAAAGACCGTCAAAGCGGCCCGCACGGTGGCCGAGACGGCTGCGCACGCAGCGGTGGATCAACTTGGCGTCGGCCACGACAAGCCCGAAGCGTTTTTGAGCGACACCGAGAAGGCGCTGCGCAACCGCCTGCGCACCCACGGCAAGCAGCTTGGCGACGCCCGCGACTCGAAGAGCACCAACCCGACCTATGGCAAGCAAGAGGTTCAGCACCTGGTGCAAGAGGTGGCCTACCAGCACTGGCACCGCATGCTGTTCGCGCGCTTCCTGGCCGACAACAACCTGCTGATGTATGACGGCGTGGCCGTTACCGTCGAAGAGTGCGATGAGCTGGCCCCCGACGAAGGCGCCAAGAGTGGTTGGGAGCTGGCCGGCAAGCTGGCCGCCCGCATGCTGCCGCAGGTGTTCAAACCGGGCTCGCCGGTATTCGAGCTGACCTTTGCGCCCGAGCACCAGAGCGAGCTGGAACGCTTACTCAAGGACTTGCCTGATGCGGTGTTCAAAGCCAGCGACAGCCTGGGCTGGGTGTACCAGTTCTGGCAAGCCGACAACAAGGAGCGCATCAACAAGTCGGAAGTGAAGATCGGCGCCGACGAGTTGCCCGCCGTCACCCAGCTCTTCACCGAGCCGTACATGGTGGCCTTCCTGCTGCACAACTCGCTCGGAGCCTGGTGGGCCACCCGGCACCCGGGCAAGCTATGTCCGGTCAAGCTCGACTACTTCCGCACCCTGGAAGACGGCACCCCGGCCGCAGGCAAGTTCGAAGGCTGGCCCGACTCGCTGGCCGACTTCAAGCTGCTCGACCCGTGTTGTGGTTCGGGGCACTTCCTCGTGGCCGCCTTCCTGATGCTGGTGCCGATGCGCATGGCGGCGGAGGGCCTGACCGCCAAGGAAGCGGTGAATCGCGTCCTGGCCGAAAACATCCATGGACTGGAGCTGGACCCGCGCTGTGTGGAAATCGCGGTGTTTGCGGTGGCGCTGGAGGCATGGCGCTATCCGGACGCATACGGCAAGCCGCTCGGCGTGCGGGAAATTCCCCTGCCCAATATTGCGTGCTGCGGACTGAACGTCTCAGCCAATGTCAATGAGTGGGAGGCATTGGTTCCAGATACGCATGTCAATGTTGAAGAAATGCGTGCCGGCTTACGTCAACTGCACAGGGCTTTTTCTAAGGCATCTCTATTGGGAAGCCTTCTGGACCCAGGAAAATCTCATAAAGCCGACTTGTTTAACGCTGATTACGTTGCGCTTAAGAGTCTGCTAAATGAAGCGCTGGCTCGTGAATCTGATAGCCCGATAGCTGAAGATGCATGGGACATTTCTTTAAGTGCACAAGGGCTGTTGGAAGCTGCCAGAATTCTAGAGAATAGATTCAACCTAGTAGTAACAAATGTTCCATATTTAGGTAGTAGCCGACAAACTCCTGAGCTTAAGGTCTATTGCGAGGCCAAGTATCCAGATGCAAAACATGACCTTGCAAATGTCTTCTTGGAGCGATGCCTTGAGCTCTGTTGCGAGCAATCAGCTGGGATGGCTCAAGTAGTCATGCCACAAAATTGGCTATTTCTTGCTAGATATGAAGCACAAAGAGTCGGTTTGTTAAAAAAGCATAGCTGGAATTTACTTGCGAAATTAGGCTCGGGCGCCTTTGAGACCATAGGCGGCGAAGTAGTCAATGTCATTCTTCTATCGATGGGCCACTCAAAGCCGGATGCAACTAACCAAATTTGCGGGTTAGACGTTAGCAAAGATAAGCAGGCGACCAATAAGGCGATTTTGTTGAGAAATCAATCGCTACGTTCTTTGTCACAGTTTTCTCAACTTGCCAACCCCGGTCGGCGAATATTATTGGATGAGTTTGACGCAACATTTTCGAACCTTGGACAATCAGTCGAGTCTCTGCGGGGAGTAGTGAACGGAGACAATGAGAGATGGCTTCGTAATTGGTGGGAGCCTTCGTCGATAAATAATCGCTGGCGCTTTTTGCAGCAGGCAGTAAGGGAAACAGAACTGTTTGGAGGTCGAGGCGAGGTTATTGATTGGAGTACTGGCGGAGCCGGGATGTTGCGGCCTGGCATTGGTAATACCACAGTAGGAAGATTGGGTATCGCTGTGAGTCGAATGCAAGGACTTCCAGCTACGATTTACACAGGTGAACTTTACGACCAAAACACAGCAGTACTCTGTCCTAGTGACCCGAGTTTGCTGCCGGCTCTGTGGTGCTTTGCGATATCGCCAGATTTCAAAGCATCTGTTCGTCAATTGGACACAAAAGTTGGCGTTACACCAGCAACCTTTCTTGAGATTCCATTTGATGAGGCCAATTGGCGGGCAATCGCTGCCGAGCAGTTCCCTGACGGACTACCTAAGCCATATACCAAAAATCCAACTCAGTGGATTTTTCATGGGCATCCGAAACCTTCAATTGAACCACTTCAAGTTGGAGTTGCGAGGTTGGTTGGCTACACCTGGCCAGCCGAATCTGACGGCGAAATGGAGTTGTCAGGTGAGGCTCGTCAATGGATCTCGCGTAGCAAGGCGCTCGCGAATCATGCCGACAAAGACGGCATTGTCTGCATTCCGCCCGTAGGCCGGGAGGCATCAGCCAGCGACCGTCTGCTGAATCTGCTGGCGGACGCCTACGGTGCAGATTGGAGCAACGACGTCCTGGCACAGTTGCTGACGGCCGCCGACCCCGCAGGCAAGTCGCTCGAAACCTGGCTGCGCGACAAGTTCTTCACCCAGCACTGCGCACTGTTCGGCAATCGCCCGTTTGTGTGGCACATCTGGGACGGCCTGCGCGATGGCTTTGCCGCCTTGGTCAACTACCACAAGCTTGACTACAAGACGCTTGAAGCCCTGATCTACACCTACCTGGGTGACTGGATCAGCCGCCAGAAGCGCGATGCTGAGAGCGGCGTCGACGGAGCTCAGGAAAAGTTGGCGGCGGCTGAGGCACTGAAGAAGCGCCTGGAGTTAATCCTGGCCGGTGAGGCGCCCTACGACATCTTTGTGCGCTGGAAGTCCATCGAGCAGCAGCCCATTGGCTGGAACCCCGATCTGAATGACGGGGTGCGCTTGAACATCCGCCCCTTCCTCTCGGTACTCGATGTTGGCAAGCGCGGCGCGGGTGTGTTGCGCGACAGGCCGAATGTGAAGTGGGACAAGGACCGTGGCAGCGATGTGCCGACGGCACCTTGGTACGAGCTTGGTCTGCAGTACGGCGGAAAGCTCGGCGACCGCATCAACGACCACCACTTGACGCTGGCCGAGAAGCGCGCAGCTCGCGCCAAGCTGGGAAAGACATAAGACCATGACGACAGCCCAATCCTGGAAGGCCAAAGACCCTGCAGAGGCATTCTTCCCCGTGGAGTTGCGTCCCCTGTTCATGCCGGCTGCGGACGGTCTGGACAAGTTCCAGCAACTCAAGCGTCACTTTGCCGTGGTGGACGTGGAACGGGAGAACCCGTTTGCCGTGGTGACCGACGACTACGAGCTGGTGACGAACAAGGCCGCCTATGACATGGCGGCCGAGGTCATGAAGAAGGTGTTCCACACCACACAGATCAGCGACATGGAATGCTTGAACATCACCATGCCCAAGACCCGGTCGTTCTGCCACATCGACCTGATCCACAAGAGCGCCGAGTTCTCGCCGTGGGAGAAAGACAAGTGGACGGCCTTCCTGCGCATCAGCAACAGCTACAACCGCACCCGGCTGCTGCGCTTTGAACTGGGCTTTTGCCGCTGGATCTGCCTGAACGGCATCATCTTTGGCAGCAAGAGCATCGAGTTCAGCTACGCCCACACCCGGCGCGGCATGGACCGGGTGGACCGCTTCGTCGAGAACATCGGTGACATCCGCAAGCTGGAAACCGCGCTGACAGAAAAGCTGCAACAGCTCAAGCGCTACCACGTACCAGAGAAGGAAATGCTGCCCCTGCTGTGCCGCGCCTTCGACATCAAGGCGACCAAGGAGGTGATCCAGAAGCAAAGGCGCGTCGACGACCTGCTGGCGGTACGCGAGCAAGCCAAGAGCTTGACCCAGGCCTATTTCAAGGAGATGGGGCCTCACGGCTATGCCGCATTGAACGTGCTGACGGACTTCGCGTCGCGGCCGGCGGGCGTGATTGCGCCGGAGGCCAGCATGCATGGCCTGCAGCAGAAGGCGGGAAGCTGGATGGACGACTTCATTGCGGCCATCAAGCACCCCGATTTTTCGTTCGACAGCTACCTGGCCGACTACCGCCAAACGGCTGAGGTGATTGAGTCCCTATGATCAAGTCGGTCAACAACTACCCGGTCTCGCAGCTCTTCGACATCGAAGCAGGCGTGGTCTATGCGATCCCGCGCTACCAGCGCGAATACACCTGGAAGATGGACCAATGGGAGTCGCTCTTCGATGACGTTGAAGAGAACGACCCCGGGTACTTCCTGGGTTCGATCATCTGCATCAACCAGACCACCGATACCCTGGCCGTGCAGCGGCTGGAGGTGGTGGACGGCCAGCAACGACTGACGACGCTGTCTCTGCTGTTTGCGGCGCTGTACCAGTCGCTGAAGCGGCACGAGAAGGATCTGGACGACGACCAGCGCGTGGAGCTGATCAACCTCAAGCGCAAGCTGGTGTTGAAGAAGGGAGACGACCAGTTGCGCGTCATACCGCAGATTCAGAACAACAACCAGAACGACTACCGCGCCGTCTTGTCCGACGTGGGCGTGATCAGCCCATTCGACACACCGGCCTACGCGGGCAACCGCAAGATCTTCCGCGCCTTCCGGTACTTCCAGGGTCGCATCGAAGAGATGGTGGACGGCGAGAACGATCGCCTGGCGTCGATCATGGCCTTCCTCGACAAGGTGAGCCAGGCTTGCCTGGTGAAGATCGAGGTCGCCAGCCACGCCGATGCCTACACGCTGTTCGAGTCGCTCAATAACAGGGGCATGCCGCTCACAGCCATCGATCTGATCAAGAACAAGCTGCTGGCACGGCTGGAGACCACCGAGCCCGGCAAGGTGGACCACTACTTCGACGTTTGGAACAAGTTGCTGGGGTATCTGGGCGATGACTACAGCGTCCAGGAGCGCTTCTTCCGGCACTACTACAACGCGTTCAAGGACCCACTGAACGTGCCGTTCCGCAAGGACGAGGACAAGAAGAAGGACCCCTTGGGGCCGGTGGCCACAAGGTCCAACCTGATCCAGATCTACGAGAAGCTGATCAATCAGGACGCCAAGCACCACCTACAGGCCATCCGTTCCGCTGGCCAGCTGTATGCACTGATGCTGGCCCGGAACACGGACGAGGCCTGGGCTCCGCTGGACAAGCCGCTGAAGGACCTGGACCGCATTCAGGGCGCCCCGTCTTACCTGTTGATGCTGTACCTGCTGGTGCGTCGTGAGGCGCTGGGCATCGACGTGGCGCAGCTGGAAGAGATCGCGCGGTTGCTGGTCTGCTTCTTCGTTCGACGCAACCTCACCGACACGCCGCCCACCCGCGACCTGACGCGCCTGTTCATGGCCACCATCGACAAGGTGGCAGAGCTGTCGGGTGCCACCGTGGTGAAGACGATTCGCGACGAATTGCTGGCGGTGTCGGCCAGCGACGAGACTTTCCGCAGCAAGCTGGAAGGCGCAATCTACGAGGAGAACGCCGGGGTCACCCGGTTTGTGCTGTGCGCTTTGGCCGAGCAGAGCAT
>JBFFJL010000077.1:0-11839 GCA_041555955.1 Nevskiaceae bacterium | reverse complement strand
TTCATCGCCAGCGCCGGCCACGGCGCGATCAGCGTTGCCAACAGGACTCCGGACACGAGCACGTGACACCGTAAACCGCTGAACGAATGTCGCTTCATCGAAAACCTCCACCCTGCGCCGCCGGCTCGCGGCCGACGGCGCAGCGCATGTTGGACAACACTCAGGTGCCCAGGCGCTGGATCGCCGTTGTCGTCATGAACTTGTTGTAGACATCGTCGCTGCCGGCCGACAGCTCGCTCTTGTAGCCGCCGGAGCAGCTTTCGGTATGCATGATCCGGCTCATGCGGTTGGACTGGACGTCATGACTGTGCAGATAGGTCCACGACCAGTCTGGATGACCGTTGGCATCCTTGATCACCGTGCCGCCATCCTCATATCGCGACCAGCCTGCCTCGAACGATTTCCACACATCACCACGACGATCGAAGGTGTTGTAGGCCACAAACAGCTGATTGCGGGTATCGATCCAGATGCGCTTCTTGCCGACCGGCGAGCGCGGGTAGCCGGTGGGTTCGGCCTCAAGCACGATGCACTCCGGAACCAGCTGCATCTTGCTGTCCCAGAAGGTCTTGCCCTTGGGACCGCCGTGCGTGCCGGCTTCCCAGTTCTTCTTTGAGCCCGAGAAATTGTTCGCCACCGCGCCGAGCATCGGCTGGCGCCCGACAATCTTGTAGTTGCCCCAGGTCAGCATCGGATCACCCGCCGCCCAGGCATCGGACAGGAACCAGGTGACGCCGGGCACCAGCGGTTCGAAGCGCTGATTGGTCGGGAACTGACGCACGCGCTTGAACGCCGGCAGATAGCCGTAGAGGTCCGGGAACTTGTTCTGATCGTAGTGCCAGGAGCTGAGGAACGCGGTACCGCCAATGTCATTGGGCGCCGTGAACCAAACCGACTGGAAGCGCAGCATGTCGGCCTTGTTCTGGAACACCGTACCGTCGAGACGACCGGTCGCCTGCAGTTCGGCCCAGACGAAGTCGTACTGGTACGCCTCGCTGCCGTCCGGCGCGATGTCCCACTGCCGGATCGCGTACTGGCAATAGTCGTGACGCCCCCAGGACAGCGTAATGTTGGCGATCACTTCTTCGCCGGTTTTCGGGTCGGGGAATGGCAGACCGCCGATCCACGCTTTCTTGCCTGGTGCGTAGATATTTCCATCCGCACCGATCTCGGCCTTGCCCTGATTCTTCAAGGTGGCTTCAAGGAAGGCGTTCGGGAACAGCACCGAGGCGTCCTTCACCGATTCAACGATCTCGATGCGGCGCCCCATTTCCTTGACCTGCATATAGGAAATCGGATCAAGCAGATCCTTGACCACTTCAACGTTGGCTGCCGTGATGAAGTCGCCGGGCTTGATCTTGCCCTTGGTATACATCTCGATCGACAGCAGCTCGTCGGGATACGCTTTTGCGAGATCTGCGCCGTTGGCAATCAATGGCCACATCGGCGCCAGAACGCCGGCCGACGCGATGCCCTTGAGCGTCTTCTCCATGAACATGCGACGCGAATAGTTGAAGTCGTATTTCCTGATATGCATGTGTAGCTCCTCCGGGTATCTGATGCCCTGATGACGCTCGCAGCGATTCGACGAACGGATTCAATAGCGACCGAGCATCATCCCGCAGCGGGCGACGGATCCGGTTCGGCATCCGTGCCTGCCGCGTACGACGCTGAATGTGAATTGGGCGCATGGCCTTCGCGCTGCTGCGATGCGCCCTGAACCGACGCGGTGAACTTCGAAAGGTCAACGCTCTCGCCGACCAGCAGGTCGTTGCGGCTGACAAACTTCGGCTTGATCAGCCACACCAGCAGCGGCACCACGACCAGCGCAATGACCATGTTGATCAGCATCGTCAGCACCAGCAGAAGCCCCATGTCGGCCAGGAATTTCAGTCCGGACAGGAAGTACCAGGGCGCGATGCCAAGCAGCATGATCGTTGCCGTGAACATGATCGCCTTGCCCGTGGTCGTCAGCGCCGAGGTGATCGCGCTGCCGTAGTTCGGCTGCTCGGCATCGAACTCCTCGCAGACCCGGCTGAGCAGATAGATGCCGTAGTCGATGCCGACGCCCACGCCGATCGCCGCGACCATCAGCGAGTTGATATCGAGTCCGACACCCATTGCCGACATTGTCGCGACCAGAATCATGTTCGACAGATTGACCGGGATCAGTAGCACGATGCCGGCGACGATCGAACGATAGGCCAGACTGCAGACCACCAGGATGACGAGATTCAGGAACGCCAGAATGCGCCACTCGTAGGCGGCCACAGTGTCATTCATCGCCTGCTGCAAGGCGATCGTGCCGGTGCCCAGACGCACGCGAAAGGCGTCGTGGTCCAGCCCGACCTGATCGACTGCCTTGCGCGCACTGGCCAGTGCGGCGTCGACCGTTTCCTGCTTGTTGTCCTTGTACCAGAGCGACACGGTCGAGTTCTGCTGTTCAAAGTCGACCACATGGGAAAATGCCTTTGCACTGCTGCCGAGCATGATCGCGGTCGCCGCGGCGTTCACTGCTTCGGGCGTGCGATCGACCGCAAGCCATTTCGGATTGCCGCCGGCGTAAAGCCGATTTCCTTCGGCCAGATAGTCGGCAAAGGACAAGGTTGCACGCGGCGGTGCATCGCCCGCTTCGATCAGGCTCTGAAGTTCCTGCATTGCGAACACGGTGTCGGCCTGGCGCGCGACGCGGTTCGGATTCTTCGCATCCTTGGCCTCGAGCACGATCTCCAGCGTATTCACACCGGGAAAGTTGCTGTTGATGCTGGAGACCGCCGTATTGAACTCGGAATCCTCCCACAGCAGATTGCTGCCTTCGACAGGATTGCCGATCTTGACCTGAGCCGAGCTGTAGAGCGCCAGCAGTCCAACCACCACCAGCACTGCCGTGGTGACTCGTGCCGTGCGACCGTAGGTCAGCTTTGCCAGCCCACGCAGCACACGCTTGATCCCCGCGTGCACGCCACCCTGTCCGGTCTTGCCAATGATGCGGTCAATATTCTTCGGCGGTGGCAACACCGACAACAGCAACGGCGCCAGAATCACCCCGGTGGGGATCAGCATCATGGCCCAGAAACCACAGAACAAAGCGAAGCGCTCCATTGCCGGAATCGGTGCCAGTGCGATCAGGAAGATGTCGGCGGCGTCGGTGACGATCCCGAGAATGCTCGGAGCCATCATCACGCTGGTGGTGATCTTGGCCGCCTCGACCCGGTCACCGACTTCAGCGTAAATTTCGTAGTAGCGCTCGGCGAACTGTACGCAGTGACTGAAGGATCGGGCAACCAGCAGCAGTGGCACGATCATCAGCAGGGGCTCGATCGGAGAGTGCAGCCAGCCGGCGAAGCCGAAGCCCCATATCGCGCACACCGCGCTGGCAATCAGCGGCGTCAGCACACCGGCCACGTTCTGCATGTAGATGACCAGTGCCAGCACCAGCGCGCTCAAGGTCACCGCGAAGATGAGGATCATCTGCGCTTCGTACTGATAGACCCAGCCGGTCAGTGCGGGCTGACCTGCCAGATGGACATCGTGGCGCTCGTCACGCGCCTGCTCGACCAGACCCTGGACGTAGTCGAAGGCTTCGCCGTAGTCGAGACGCGACTCTATGAAGGTGGCATTGATCAGGGTCCCCGAGCCGTCGGTCGAGACCAGAAAGTTGCGCACGGCCGGCGAGCTTTCCAGGCGCTCGCGGAACTGCGCCAGTTCCTCCGGAGTCTCCGGCACGTGATCTTCCATCAGCGGCCGCACATCGATGCCGAACGGCGTCGCCTCCGCATAGCGCGCCTTTTCCGTGGCGATCGACAGTACCTGATCGTGATCGACGCCCGGCGCCAGATCGATATCGCGAGTGAACTTCCAGACCTTCTGCAGGGTTTCGGTGTTGTAGATGTCTCCATCCTTGCGCTGGATCATCACTGTCATCGTCAGCGGATTGCCGAAGTTGGGATGATCGCGGTAGGTCTCTGCGTAGGGATGGCCGACCGGCAGCAGATCCGAGAAGATGGTCTTGAGCTGGACGCTGGGCAGGCCCGCACCGAGGAAAGCCGTGATGCCGATCAGAATCGCCGCGGTGATCCATCGGTGTCCGATAAACCACTGGGCAATCGCATAGCGAATCGTGCGCATTGAACGTATTCCGTGCAGGGGGTCAGCAAATCAGCCGCATTGCGGGCAGGCGTGGCACCCCTTGCGGGTCCCACGAAGTCAACTGCCAGGCAGTTTCATTTCGCACGCTATCGCTCCTCCGCGTATATCGCACTGTGGACCGCCTTGTAGCGAATCCGGAATGTTCGTCATCGCTGTATCGCGACTGTTACCGCATTGCCGCCGCAGTCTAGGAGCGCGGCAAATCGACCCACACCACACTAACGGGTAGTTTTGATTTTGCTGCGCCGCAGCGTGAATCACGGCGCCAGCTCAACCCCGGCAATGATTGGGCTACACTCTTTTCCAGTCGATGAGGTCAGTGTCCCGAAACCGCGCTGCGGCGGGCTGGCGCTGGCGCCACAAATCACCCTGAGCACCTCGCGCCCTTCCGCGGCATGGTCCTTGCTGCGTCTGCCTGGGGAGCCGGAGACAAAGACGTCATGCGAAAAATTCGCAAGCTGCTGGTAGCCAATCGTTCCGAAATCGCGATCCGCGTGATGCGCGCGGCGGCCGAAATGGGTATCCGTACAGTCGCGATCTATGCCAACGAGGATCGCTTCGCCCTGCATCGATTCAAGGCTGACGAAAGCTATTGCGTCGGCGAGGGCAAGCAGCCGATCGCCGCCTACCTGGATATCGACGACATTCTGCGCATCGCACGCGAAGCGGGTGTCGACGCGATCCATCCCGGCTACGGCTTCCTGTCGGAGAACCCCGACTTCGCCGATGCCTGTGCCGCTGCCGGCATTCACTTCATCGGACCCAAGCCTGAAGTGATGCGCACGCTGGGCAACAAGGTCGCGGCACGTGAGGTAGCCATCAAGGCCAACGTGCCGGTGATGCCGGCCACCGGCCCACTGCCGCGCGACATGGACTCGATCAAGGTCCTGGCCGGTCAGGTCGGCTACCCGCTGATGCTCAAGGCCAGCTGGGGCGGCGGTGGCCGCGGCATGCGCGTGATCGAGTCGGAGGCCGATCTGGACAGCCAGGTCGATGTCGCCCGGCGCGAAGCCGCATCCGCCTTCGGCAACGATGAGGTCTATCTGGAAAAGCTGGTGCGCCGTGCCCGTCACGTCGAAGTACAGATCTTCGGCGACACTCACGGCAATGTCGTGCATCTGTTCGAACGCGACTGTTCGGTCCAGCGTCGCAACCAGAAAGTTGTCGAACGCGCGCCCGCCCCCTATCTCAGTGACGAAACCCGCACTGCGCTGTGCGATGCCGCATTGAAGCTGGCACGCGCAGTCAACTACACGCACGCGGGCACCATCGAGTTCCTGATGGACGCGGATACCGGCGCGTTCTATTTCATCGAGGTCAACCCGCGCATCCAGGTCGAACACACGGTGACGGAGCAGATCACCGGCATCGACATCGTCAAGGGCCAGATTCGCGCCACCGAGGGCGCGCGCATCGGCACGCCCGAATGCGGCGTCCCCCAGCAGGCCGACATCCGCATGAACGGCTTTGCGTTGCAATGCCGCGTCACCACCGAAGATCCCGAAAACAATTTCACGCCGGACTACGGTCGCCTCGGCGTCTACCGAAGCGCCGCCGGCTTCGGCGTACGCCTGGATGCCGGCACCGCGTACTCCGGCGCGGTGATCACGCCGTATTACGACTCGCTGCTGGTCAAGGTCACAACCTGGGGCGCGACCAACAACGATGCCATCGCGCGCATGGATCGCGCGCTGCGCGAATTCCGAATCCGCGGCCTGTCGAGCAATCTGCAGTTCCTCGAAAACGTCATCAACCATCCGATGTTCCGTTCCGGCGAGTGCATCACCCGCTTCATCGACACCACGCCGGAGCTGTTCAAGTTCAGTAAACGCCGTGACCGCGCGACGCGTCTGCTGCGTTTCATCGGCGAAGTCGTGGTCAACGGCAATCCCGAGATGAAGGGACGCAAGGCGCCGGCGCTACCGCTGGCCAAGCCGATCAAGCCGGAATTCGATCTCAGCGGCGCGGTGCCCGAAGGCACGCGCAACCGCCTGCAGACGCTGGGACCTGACGGATTCTCGGCGTGGATGCTGAAACAACCGCAAGTGCTGCTGACTGATACGACGATGCGTGACGCGCACCAGTCACTGTTCGCCACACGCATGCGCACTCAGGACATGCTCGAGATCGCGCCGTACTACGCGCGCATGCTGCCGCAGCTGTTCTCGCTGGAATGCTGGGGCGGCGCCACCTTCGACGTCGCCATGCGCTTTCTCAAGGAAGATCCGTGGGAACGTCTGGCGCAATTGCGCGAAGCGGTGCCGAACATCCTGTTCCAGATGCTGCTGCGCGCGTCCAACGCGGTCGGCTACACCAATTACCCGGACAACGTCGTGCGCTATTTCGTGCAGCAGGCGGCCGCCGGTGGCGTCGACGTTTTCCGCGTGTTCGACTCGCTGAACTGGGTCGAGAACATGCGCGTGGCGATCGACGCCGTGCGCGAATCCAACATGCTGTGCGAAGCCGCGATCTGCTACACCGGCGATCTGTTCGACGATACGCGACCCAAGTACAGCCTCAAGTACTACGTCGACATGGCCAAGGCGCTGGAGAAGGCCGGCGCCAACGTCATCGGCATCAAGGACATGGCCGGCGTCTGCCGTCCGCGCGCGGCGCACGCGCTGGTCACCGCATTGAAGCAGGAAGTCGGTCTGCCGATCCATTTCCATACTCACGACACCAGCGGCATCGCCGCTGCCAGCGTGCTCGCGGCGATTGAGGCCGGCGTCGATGCGGTCGATGGTGCCTTTGATTCCATGTCGGGCCTGACCTCGCAACCCAACCTGGGCGCGATCGCCAGCGCGCTGCATGGCGGTCAGCGTGATCCCGGCGTGTCGTTCGAGCATATGCAGGCGATCTCGCATTACTGGGAAGGCGTGCGCCGTTACTACCAGCCGTTCGAAGCCGACATCCGCTCCGGCACGTCGGACGTCTACCGCCACGAGATGCCCGGCGGCCAGTACACCAATCTGCGCGAACAGGCGCGTGCGCTGGGCCTGGAGTCTCGCTGGCCGGAAGTCTCGAAAGCCTATGCGGCGGTCAACCAGCTGTTCGGTGACATCGTCAAGGTCACCCCCACCTCCAAGGTGGTTGGTGACATGGCGCTGTTCATGGTCGCCAACGATCTGGAGGCCGAGGACGTGACCGATCCCGAGCGTGAGATCGCGTTTCCGGAATCGGTGATCTCGCTGTTCCGCGGCGAACTCGGCTTTCCGCCTGACGGCTTTCCCCCTGAGCTGCAGGCCAAGGTCCTCAAGGGTGCCCAGCCGCTGACCGGCCGTCCCGGTGCGTCGCTGCCGCCGACCGATCTGGAACAGACCCGCAAGGATGTCGAAGAGACGGTCGGACGCAAGCTCAGCGATACCGATCTGGCCTCCAGCCTGATGTATCCCAAGGTGTTCCGCGACTACGCCGAGCACCGCAGTCATTTCGGTGACGTCTCGGTATTGCCGACCCCGGTGTTTTTCTACGGTCTGCAGAAGGACCAGGAGATTTCCGCCGACCTCGAACCCGGCAAGACCTTGCTGATCCGTCTGCAGGGCCAGACCGAGGTGATGGAAGACGGCAACGTCAAACTGTTCTTCGAACTCAACGGTCAGCCGCGTGTGGTGCGTGTGGCCAAGGCCGGCGCCGCGACCAGGGCGGAAAACGCCAAGGCCGAACACGGCAACCCCAGCCATGTCGGCGCACCGATGCCGGGCGCAGTCTCAGCCGTTGCGGTCAAGCCGGGACAGAAAGTCAGAAAGGGTGACCCGCTGGTGGCGATCGAGGCGATGAAGATGGAAACGCAGATTCGCGCCGAAGCCAACGCTACCATCAAGCAGGTGCTGGTCAAGCGCGGCGAGACCGTGAATGCGCACGATCTGCTGCTGGTGATCGAGCGCAGCTGAGCGGAAGCCGAGTTCCTAAACGCAAACGCCCGGCGCAAGGCCGGGCGTCGGGTTCAACGCGAGCGCAGGAAAATCAGGCCACCTCAGCTCAGCTGCGCCACGCTGGCCCGTGCGATCGTGGCATCGTTGGCGCAGAACGAATAGTCGGCCGCCATCGGTTCGTCGGCCAAGGTCGACACACAGCGATCGAACTGCTTGCACTGACTGCAATCGCGCGCGACAGAGCGCAATTCTGCAGCACTCAGACCCATCACATAGTCATCGAGCTCGACCCCGCGACGACGCAACATCGCGCCCAACGGCAGGCGCCGGATTTCGCGGCTGACTTCGAGACGTTCGCTATAGCCCATCAAGTTGATGCCGTACAGCGCTCCGGAGCGCATGAACCGCCACTGCAGCAGCGCCATCCCCAGGGATGCTACCGCCAGAACCCATCCGAGCTGTTGCGCCGATTCAATCGCCATCTTGTTCAATTTCCTGATGTGTCATTCAAAAACGCACGATCGCTCACGGATCGCGGGCACTCATTTCAGCGCCGACGGCCCGCCGCGGCCCTGACCCAGATCAACGCACCGCAGCGTTCGAATCAGTGCCGTGGCTGATCGCGATCACGCGCTCGACCGCCGCCGCATTCGGGCAGAAGCTGAAGTCGGTGGTTTCAACATGCCCGCGCAGCACCGCTTCGCAGCGCGACTGCGAGGTGCACGCATGGCAATTGCGCACCGCGGACTCCAGCTCACCCAGCGCCAGATGCCGACCAAAGTCGGATTCCCGGACATTGCGGAACTTCAGCATGCGTCCCAGACGGATGCCGGCGGCCTGACCCAGAGCGCGCGTGCGCTGCACACGCTGCCGCGACCACTGCACAGCCGTCGGAACCAGATCGTCGGTCATCGCCAGCATCGCCATGACCACGGAAAACCCAAGCACGCCAAACACGACCAGTTGGGTGGAATCGGATGCCATCATCGTTCGCTCCTTATACAGGCAGGTCCCGAACGTCATCCGTACACCGCGCCGAGTCGTTCGGGCGCGACGTCATTGGAGTCCGTCCGCCCTGTCCGCGCCATTGACCCAGGTCATCGAATTGGTCGCCGACTGTAGCCACCGAAGCGCTGCAAGGCTTCAGCGCAGCTGGAACTCGATAGGCTGATCGATCGCGAATTCGAGCTGCCCGACCAGATACTGCTCCGGCAACGGCGGAAACCGGCTGATACGCAACACGACGTCCCGCGCCTCCTCGTCCAGCAGCGTGTACCCGCTGCTTTTGAGCAAGTGCGCGCTCAGAAGCTGGCCGTCGCGGCTCAGGTGGATGCGCACGACCGCCTTGCCCTGCTGGCGTTCGCCGTAGGCTTTGCGCGGATAGCGGCGCTGTTCTCCGATCAGGCGCTTGACCGTCCACAGATAGGCCCAGGGGACTTCAGTCGGCTGACCCTGCCCGGATTCCGCGATCGAAGCGGCCCCCAGGCCGCGCGGTGCCGCGGCGCTCTGAGCCAAGGGATCGGGTGTTGCCGCGGTCGGCACCATGTCCGTTGCCGCCACGGCAGCGGGCTCGGTCGGTCGGTCCGGCGTCGGGCGCTCCGCAGCGGGGGCTTCACGCCGCGCGGCGTGCTCGGCCGGCAGATCGACCGCCTGCATCGGTGAATCCGCCGTTGCTTGCTCCAGCGCAGGACTCGGCGGTGGGGGTAGCTGCGCCTGCGGCGGCGACACCGGCGCAGAAGGCGCTGGCTCACCGGCGGAAAGCCGGGCCGGTGCCGGGCCGGGCATGCTGACCATGACAAAACTCGGCGGCTCAGCCATCCGCGTGACCGGCGGGGCGAAGCCGACCAGCAGCACCAGTAGCAGCCCCAGGTGCACCAAAACGGACCAGATCCCTGCCCGCCGCGGCGGGTGCCGCGGCGGCGGCGCATGCCGCGCCCGCGCAAGCGGCTCCACCGGCAGCGTTACACCGCCACAGTCGAGCACCGGAAATTCAGGCCAAGCGTCTGGGCGCATCAGGGTTACCACGCAGTTGCGTGCCAAACCTGCAGCGCAAACCGTGCCAGTTCTGCGGCCTCGTCCCAGAGCGCCACCGCCCCGAGCGTTTGTGGTCGGCGTCCCGTTACGCAGACCGATGCCCTGCTGCGTTGAAGCCGGTCACCCGCCGCAGCGCGGGCGCCTGCGCCTCACCTTGATCGCGCAGCCAGCGCCATCTTGCGCCGCATGTAGGCCAGCTGCGTCATCAGCGGAAGATTCTTCGGGCAAACGTCGTCGCAGGCCAGCAAGGTCATGCAGCCGAAGATGCCATCGTCGTCGCCGATCAACTCGTAGTAATCGGCATCGTCGCGCTGATCGCGCGGGTCCAGCCGGAAGCGTGCGAGCTTGTTGACCGCGACCGCGCCGACGAAATCCTCGCGCATGCGCGCAGTGCCGCAGGCGGCAACACAGCAGCCGCATTCAATACATCGATCCAGTTCGTAGATCGCTTCGGCCAGCTCGGGCTCCATTCTGGCCTCGACGTGGTCGAGCGACACGGCGTCGCCCTGCGCGTGCAGCCACGACTCGACGCGCTCCGACATCGCCCGCATCCACTTGCCGGTATCCACCGACAGGTCACCGATCAGCGCGAAGCCCGGCAACGGTGCCAGCGCGATCGTCTCCGGCAGTTGCGTGGTCAGTGTGCGACACGCCAGACCGGGGCGGCCGTTGATCACCATCGCGCAGCTGCCGCAGATGCCGGCGCGACAGACGAAGTCGAACTGCAGCGACGGGTCCTGCGTTTCGCGAATCTCACCCAGCGCGATGAACAGGGTCATGCCCACCGCCTCGTCCAGCTCATAGGTCTGCAGGCGCGGCAACTGCTCCGGCACCGCCGGGTTGTACCGCAGCACGGTAATGCGCAGACGCCGCGGTTGCTGATGGCCTGCCGGCATCGCCACTGGGCTTTCGATCATGGCAAGGGCTCGTCGATGCGTTCGTTGGGACCGCGATATCGCGGCGGCAGCTGTTCGCGAAACGGCAGCAGGGACTGCTGCAGCGCGGCGCGATCGTCGCTGAGCGCAGCTGCGCGCAAGGCATCCACCTGCGCCTGACGCACGGCAGTGTCGGCATGCTCGATCTGGTTGCGCGCACCATAGCCGCGCCAGCCTGGCGGCAATTCCATTTTCAGAACGTCGATCGGCTCGTAGTTCAGGGTCGGCAGCGTATCGTCATCGTGCGCCCAGGTCGCCAAGCTGCGCTTGAGCCACTGTGCGTCGTCACGGCGCGGATAGTCGGCCCGGAAGTGCGCACCGCGGCTCTCGGTCCGCATCAGTGCGCCGTACGCCACGCACTGCGCCAGCTTCAGCATGCGCTGCACCCGGTACGCCACCACCAGCTCCGGATTGGCGCCCGGCGCCGCACTGCGCAGCCCGATGTTGCGGCTGCGCCGGATCAGGTCCTGCAATTCCTCGACGGCGGCCGCCAGCGGCGCGGCGTCACGGAAGATGCCGACCTTGCTCGTCATGATGTCCTGCATCCGCACCTTCAGCGCCTGTGCGTCCTCGCTGCCGCGGCCATCCGTCAGCTGGTCAAGGCGCGCCTGCTCGCGCGCGCCGAACTCGCGAATCAAGGCCGTCGAAAGATTCAGATCGTGCTGCTCGCAGTAGTCGGCAACGCTTTCACCGACAAGCATGCCGGCGACAACCGTCTCTGCGACCGAGTTGCCGCCGAGCCGGTTGAAGCCATGCAGATCCCAGCACGCCGATTCTCCGGCGGCAAACAGACCCTGCAGGCTGCGACTCTGCCCGCTGGGCAAGGTGCGGATGCCGCCCATGGTGTAG
>JBFFJL010000076.1:0-11895 GCA_041555955.1 Nevskiaceae bacterium | reverse complement strand
GGGTGCCCACAGGGTCGGCACCCGTCTGCTCGAACATGCGGTACAGACGGCGCGCACGCTGGAGCTGCCGTGCATCGCCGACGGCGTGGCCACGCGCGCGCAAGCCGAAGCCGTCGAACGCCTGGACTGCTCCGCAATACAAGGCCCGCTGATAGGAACCGGCATCGCGGCCGACGAGCTACCGGGCTGGATCGCTGCACGTGCCAGTTCGACGCCGCCGGCCCGGTCGGCCACAACGCTCAGCGACAGTCCCCATGCACGCCTCAACTGAAACTCCGACCGTGGCCCCGATCCGGGCGTTGATCGTGGACGATGACGCGTTCATCCGTGAGGTGGTGGCCATACACCTCGAATCTCTGGGTATTGAAGCGATCATGGTCGCCGAAGATGGAGACCGTGCGCGCGCGCTGTTACGCGGTAGTGAGCCCTATGATCTGATCATCTGCGACCTGATGTTACCGGGTGCGGACGGCATCCAGCTGCTGCGCGATGTTGCCGAGCAGCGCCCCGATGCCGCAATGATCTTCATCAGCAGCGCCGAGACGCGCTTGCTGCGCAGTGTCGAGCAGATCGCCCGGAATCGTCACCTGACCGTCCTTGGCAGTCTGCAGAAGCCGCTGCATCCGGCTGGATTCAAGGAGCTGGTGGGTCGCATGCATCGTCAGCCAGCCGCACGCCCCACTGGGGCCTCACGCATGCCGATCAAGGACGACGCCCTGCTCCAGGCGTTGCGTACGGATGCATTCTTCATTGCCGTGCAGCCGCAGATCGATCTGTTGACTGGCGCGGTGAACGCCGTTGAAGCGCTGGTGCGCTGGAAGGACGGCACCGGTGCAATGATTCCTCCCGACCAGTTCCTGCCGTCGATCGAAGCTGCCGGATTGATGCCCGCGTTGACCGATGCCGTGATGACACAATCGCTGCGCGCAGCGCGGGCATGGCTCGACAGCGGCATCGATCTGAGCGTCTCCATCAACATTCCGCCTTCGGTGGTGGTCGACGCCGGACTGCATACCCGTATTGTCTCGTTGGCGACGCAGTTTCGAGTCAGTCCAGGTCGCATCGTGCTGGAGATCACCGAAAGCGGTTTATCCACCGATCTGCTGATTCCACTGGAAGTACTGACGCGTCTGCGCCTGCACGGCATGGAACTGTCCATCGACGATTTCGGCACGGGCTACTCGTCACTGGAGCGGCTGCGCCACATTCCGTTTACCGAGCTCAAGATCGACCGCAGCTTTGTCTCCGTCGCGCGCCGGGACCGAGATGCCAGACGTATCGTCGAGTCCAGCATCCGCCTCGCCCATGATCTGAAGTTGCGCTCGGTGGCCGAAGGCATCGAAACCAACGAGGATGCCCGACTGATGCGCGCCCTGGGCTGCGATGTCGGACAGGGCTTTCATTTTGCACGCCCGATGCCGCCTGAACAGTTGCCGCAATGGCTACGTGGTCACGATCGCTAAAACCTCTCTCTCGCCCGTTACGCGGGTGTATTCTTCTCGACAGCAGACAGACAATGGCGACGCCGGATACGATCCGTCGTCCTGGCGGGAGGGCGGTGACGTGCACACGGATGTGTCGGTGCTGGTCGTCGATGACGATGATTTCGTCCGCAGCACGTTGCTTCGGCAACTGGCGGCGCTGGGCGTCGCACGCTCGACTGGCGCAGCGAGCGGCGAGCAGGCGCGCGAGCTGCTGGCTCAGGCGGCCTACGATGTCGTGATCACCGATCTGCAGATGCCGGGCGAAGACGGCCTGCAGCTGCTGCGTAGCGTCGCCGAAAACCAGCCAGACACCGCCGTCATCCTGATCAGCGGGGTCGACTCCCGACTGCTGCGCGCCGCCGACGATGTCGCGCGCCTGCGTGGCATTCACGTCCTGGGCAGCCTGACCAAACCAGTTTCAACCATTGATTTGCGGACACTGCTCGGCAGCCTCGGCGCACCCAAGGCTGAAAGACCGGTGGCCATCTCGCCATTGCCGATCGACGCCGCGCGTCTGCGCCGTGCGCTGGAGAGCGATCAGATCACCATCGCGCTGCAGCCACAGGCCCTGATCAAGGACGGGCGCATCTGCGGCGCTGAAGCCCTTGCGCGCTGGACCGATCCAGAGTTCGGGCCGATTCCGGCGCAGGATTTTGTTGAACTGGCCGAACGGTCCGGCCTGATCGGGCTACTGACCGAACGTGTCGTCAAGCAGTCGTTCGACATTGCCGCGCATTGGGCCCAGATCGGGCTACCGGTACGACTCTCGATCAACCTGTCGCCGGGAACGCTGGACGCGCTGGACGCTCCTGAAATGCTGCTGTCCCAGGCGCATGCTGCCGGCGTGTCTCCAGACCAGATCACGCTCGAAGTGACCGAGCGCGGCATCAGCGGCGACGCAACCGATATCCTTGAAGTTCTTGCGCGGCTGCGGCTGCTCGGCTTCCGGCTGGCGCTGGATGATTTCGGCACCGGCTTTTCGTCACTGGAGCGCCTCAACCGCATGCCCTTCACCGAACTCAAGCTGGATCGATCTTTCGTCATCATGGCGCCCACCGACGCCAAGGCGCGCAGCATCCTGCATTCAAGCCTGGTGCTGGCGCGCGATCTCGGACTGTTCACCGTCGCCGAAGGCGTGGAAACCGCCGAGCAACTCGCGCTGCTGCGCGACCTGGGCTGTGACGCGATCCAGGGCTATTGGCTTTCGCCGGCGATGCCGCCGGCCGCGCTACCGGCCTGGGCGTCACCGCGCATGGACAGCGGACTGGCGACCCGCAAGTAGTCGCTCAGGCGCTGGTAAGCGCTGCACACCTGCTGGATATCGTCGGCACTGGACGTGCCATCCGCGCCCCGCGCCGCGCTTTGCAACGCCTCCAGCGCTTCGGTCAACGGCCGCGCGCCCAGGGTTCGTGACGAACCCAGCAAGCGGTGAACATGGCCTCGCAGGGCCTCGAAGTCGCCGGCATCCAGGGCGGGCTGCAACGCGGCAACGACCGGATCGTTTGCCGCCAGAAACTCTTCGAACAGATGCTCGATGACCACTGGATCGTCGCCTACCAGATCCTTCAGGGCGCGGGGATCCAGCGGCGCTTCGGGCGCCTGCCCTGCAGGCGACACCCACCGGCCGAGGCGTTCTCCCAGCTCGGCCAGTGCCACCGGCTTGGAGATGCAGTCATCCATGCCGGCATCACGACACTGCGCCGGAACGTTGCCGAGTACATCGGCGGTCATCGCGATGATCGGAATGCGTCCGCGACGCATCCCGGCACGCTCCAGCGCGCGCACTTCCCGCGCCAGCGAAAATCCGTCAAGACGGGGCATGTGCAGGTCCGTGATCAGCGCGGTGTAATCGCGAATCTTGAGCCGCTCCAGCGCCGCCTGGCCATCATCGACCATCTCGACATCCAGCCCCAGGATCTGCAGCTGCCGCGCAAGTACCGTCCGATTGGTGGGATGGTCCTCGGCCACCAGCACGTGACCGCGCAACCTGCTCGGCGTCGTTTCGTGCGAGCGCGAGTATCCGGGCGCGACGCTGAAGCCACAGATCTCGAAGATGCGACGCAACAGCTTGCGCCGTCCGACGGGTCGTCGTAGCGACAGCTCACTGGCGCGCTCGCCGTCAACGCGCTCGAGCTTCAGAACATGCGCCGCACTGAGGGTCGATTCGACGTCCTGATAAGGGCCCACCCAATCGCTGAGGCGCAGGTGCATCGCCTGCTCGCGCCATTGGCTCGGAAGCGTGATCACTTCGATGCCTGCGGCGGTGGCGTAACGACTCAGCGCCTGTGTCTCAATGGCATCGCCCAACTGCAGCTGTAACTGCAACAGGCCGTCGGCAACCCTGCGCACACCGGGCTCATCTGTACTGGCCGGCGCCACCGGCAACGTCAGCTCGAACCAGAAGGTACTGCCGCGACCCGGCGTACTGTCGTAGCCGATGCGCCCGCCCATGCGCTCAACCAGGCCGCGACAGATCGACAAACCCAATCCGGTTCCTCCGAAGCGCCGGGTGGTCGAGGTTTCAGCCTGTCCAAACGGCTGAAACAGCGGCGTATTCAGGCTTTCCGGAACACCGATACCGCTATCCTCGACTTCAAAGCGCAAGTTGGCCTGTTCTCCAACGCGGGACTGAACACGGACGTGAACACAGATTCGCCCCCGCTCGGTGAACTTGGCCGCGTTGCCGCACAGGTTCTGCAGCACCTGACGCAAACGTGTCGGATCGCC
The DNA here is from genome assembly GCA_041555955.1 of Nevskiaceae bacterium. Taxonomy (GTDB): domain Bacteria; phylum Pseudomonadota; class Gammaproteobacteria; order Nevskiales; family Nevskiaceae; genus Solimonas. The sequence continues at coordinate 7,684 of JBFFJL010000076.1, read as the reverse complement.
GATGACCCGCTCCGGCGTCTCCGGCGCGAGATCCGAAATCAGTCGGATCGGCTTGGCATGCACGCTCGCAGCAACACTATCGAGGACTCCGTCCACCAGATCCTCGATGCTGAGCGGCATCTGCTCCAGATCCACACGACCCGCCTCGATCTTGGAAAAGTCGAGAATGTCGTTGAGTACGCCCAACAGCATTTGCGCCGATTCGCGAATGACCCGCACCGATTCATGCTGCTCGGTATCCAGGCGCGTGCGATCGAGCAGCTCCAGCATGCCGAGCACGCCATTCATTGGCGTGCGGATTTCGTGGCTCATGACCGCCAGAAAGCGGCTCTTCGCCTCGCTCGCGGCCTCGGCCTGGTCCAGGCGCTGCAGGCGCTCGGCCAGCCGGCGCGCCGTGATCTGCAGAATGTCGACCTCGTCCTCCACGTAGCGGCTGGGGACAATCGCAGCAAGCTCCTGCTTCGCCTCGTCGAATCGGCGTTCGGCCAGCATCGGCAGCGCGCGGGTGACCTGATTCAGGCGCCGTATCGCGGTCCCGATCAGCATGAACAGTGCCGATGCCGACGCGACTAGACCCGCCAGCGTAATCAGCAGGCCTGTGCGCAAATCGCTTGCGATCGCCGCCAGTTCTTCACTGTCTTCATACAGGTAGAACAATGCGACCGGCTGCGAAGTATTCGGCATATTCAGGCCGGAACGCATGACTCGAAAATGGCGGGTTTTGTCGGACAATTGGCCGATCTCCCCATCATGCGGCAGTCCGCTTTGCAGCTGGTCTTGATGTTGCTCCAGTACCGGCCTCAGCACAGGAGCATTGGTCACCATGGCGACGTTGTCGCGACCGGCGTCCTCGATCAGCAGTGCCAGATCAACTCCGGTATCCCGTTGAAATGCCAGGAGCGGACCCGCCATCGACTCGCCCGTGAGTACGACCAATTCGCGCCCCTGTTGATCAAACGCCGGCGTGATCACCCAGTGCTCGCATTCGCCGGCACAGGAAACCAGCGCCTGGGGGCGCCCGAGAGCAGTCGCCTTGCGTATGAGTTCAACGAGCTGCGCCGACGCGATCGAGGAATCACCAATTGCACTGCGGATCAGCTGTCCCTCTGCGCTGTAGTAATCCACTCGCGTCAGGGCCGCCTGGATCTCCGGCGCCAGTTCCAGCGTGGCCGGCTCCGCATCGTCAAACGCGACGGTCGCCAGCTGTGACGCCAACCGTGACATCTGCGCGGCGGACTGATCCAGTTGCGCCAGCAATCTCGGATTGAGGCTGGCAAAGCGCTCGGCGATGTCCTGCTCGTGCCGGGCGCCCAGCGAGCGATAGTTCAGATAACCCAGGAACAGATGCACGCCGCCCAGCAGCGCCAGCAATACCAGAAACGATTTCCAGCGCAGGCTGCCGCGTCGCTTGGGCAGATCGGCCTGATCATCCCGCTCCGAAGGCGGAAGGTCTTTCATTGCCAACTGAATCGTGTCAACCGAGTGTTATCTGCGAACGACGAATCTCAGAAGTGATATCCCACCATCAACAGAAACAATGATCCATCTGACTCAATTGAGCGACCCATATTTTCGCTCCTTGGCGCCGTCGCCGAGCCTTGGATCAAGTGATGCTCGGCCCACACGCCCCAATGCTGATCCGGGAGCCAAACAAGCCCGAATGTCAGGTCGCGCGCGTACCGGGTGTGCGGATCGCCGCCGGTCTGCGCTGCGAAGTCGTTTCCGTCACGATCATTGCGATCGGCGAAGTACAGGTCATAGCGCAACATGCCGGTCCACTGCTCGGTCAGGCGATAGTCCAACTGACCATAGAGGCCATCTGACTTGGTGTCGATGCGGCCGCCGGGATTCGATTCTCCCGTCAGCGCTGTCAGGGCATACTCGGCGGTGACGGTGTAACGCTCGCCACTGTGCCGGAGCGATGCGACGTAAATGTCCGCATCAATCGCGCCTGAAATCGGCACCCCGGGCGCAGCGTCGATCGCGATTCGTCCGTGCACGAAGCTCAGAGCCGCGTGCCAGGTTCCGCCGCCCCATTCGTCCATCAGGCGCGCAACGATCAGATCATTGATCTGCAGATCGGCCGGAAAATTTGTACCGCCCCCGAACAAAGTCCGCTTTTCATCGCCGCTGGCGGTATCGTCCAGAGCCAGCGTCACATTCAGACTGGTGAAGTGATCACCGTAGCCGTAGCCGCCGTACAGCTGCCCGCCATCGGAAGAGAACAGGATCGAGCGGATGCCTGTGCCCTCGAAATAGACCGAGGACGGCAACACGATGCCGGGGCGGGTAAAGACGATGTCGCGAGTGTCATTGAACAGGCCGTAATAGTTCTTGACGCGCCCGAGTCGAACGCCCGCTGTGGCATCCAGGGTCGAGACCGCGCGATAGTCCAGAAAACCATAATCGAGTCGCAGGTCACCGTCGTCCTGTTCGCCGAAACGACGCACCAGGCCTTGCGCCGAAGCCGTCACCGAACCGATCCCGGCCGAACCATTCAGGCCCATCTCGTAGAACTCCAGGCTGCCATCCAGACTGTCCCCAACATAGTTGTTGCCGTCCGAAAGTGCGTACGCCTGGGCCGCGAATCCATGCAGCTGATACTGAAAATCCGGTGCCGCCTGCACTGTTGCCCCAATGCAGCAGGCCGCTGCACCCAGCAGCGAACTCGAGATGATTTGCCAACGTCGAACCTTGCGATGGCTCATTGGTGAACTCCACCCGGACGGGAATTTGACTCAGTAATGGAACGCTGCTGGCGATCGTCCGCAGACGGCGCCGGCGCATAGCCGATGGCGCCAGGCGTCGACTCGACGCGGCGTCGCATTTCCTCCACGTCGCGCACGACCGTTGGCGCAAAACCGGTCCCGGTATAGACCAGCTTGTCCCAGGCCGAACGCAGCACATAGGGATAGGTACCCAGCACCTGACGACAAAACTGTTCATGCACGGCGGCGTCATCTGGAAGCACGAATACCCGGATCGGACGACCGTCACGCCAGGTGGTCAGCCGGCCGACATAGATGGACAGCAGCTGACGCCGGTCAAGCTCAAGCTGTTGGCGCTCACCTGCGACCAGAACTTCAATGTCACCCGCGCGGGCCACGGACAGCCAGCAGCAACTGATGAGCCCGACGCAGAGCATCCACGTCAGACTGAATCGTCGGTTCCTTCCGCATGCCGCAGCTTTCACGCGCCCTCCGTAGCGGTGAATCACGATCCGTGCCCGGACCCGTACACTCGTAATTTCGTTATATGTATTGTTGCGCCGTGCATCAATAGCATGCGCCAATCCCGCCGAATCAGGTAGGGTCGTCACGACCGCTCAGCTATACTCCGCGACCGCCCGTCCCAAACGACCCCCATGCGACCCTCAGGCCGCGCGCCCGATCAACTCCGTTCGATTACCATCGAACGCGGATTCACCCGTCACGCCGAAGGCTCGGTGCTGGTCACGTTCGGTCACACCCGCGTGCTGTGCACCGCCAGCGTCGAGGAACGCGGCCCGGCATGGAAGCGCGATGGCGGCTGGGTCACCGCCGAATACGGCATGTTGCCGCGCGCGACGCATACACGCAGTCGCCGCGAAGCGGCTCAGGGCAAGCAATCCGGACGCACCCAGGAAATCCAGCGCCTGATCGGCCGCAGTCTGCGCGCCTGCATCGACATGGACGCCCTCGGCAGCCATACCGTCACCATCGACTGCGACGTCCTGCAGGCAGATGGTGGAACGCGCACTGCGGCCATCACCGGCGGTTATGTTGCGCTGGCAGACGCTGTTGCTGCGATGCGCAAGAACGGTCGTATCAAGCGTGACCCTTTGTTCGGCCAGATCGCCGCGGTTTCGGTCGGCATCTATAAAGGCTTGCCGGTGCTGGACCTCGACTATGCCGAAGACTCGTCCTGCGAGTGCGACATGAACGTCGTGATGAACGACGCCGGGCATTTCATTGAAGTCCAGGGCACCGCCGAAGGCCATGCCTTCCGCCGGGAAGAACTGGACGCCTTGCTCGATCTGGCCAGCGCCGGCATCGGCGAATTGGTCGAACAGCAGCGCAAGGCTCTAGCGGGCTGACGAACGATGGGCGCAGCGCCGACACAGCTGGTGGTCGCCAGCCGTAACGCCAAGAAGCTTCGCGAGCTGCAGCCATTGCTGTCCCCTCTGGGATTGGATTTGCGTTCAATCTCCGAATTCGGCGCCGCCGACGTCGAGGAGACCGCGCCCACCTTCGTGGAGAATGCGCTGATCAAAGCCCGTCACGCCTGCAGAATTTCCGGCCTGCCGGCAATCGCCGACGACTCCGGCCTGGAAGTCGATTACCTCGGCGGCGCTCCAGGCGTGCGTTCCGCGCGCTACGCCGGGGAGCCGAGCAACGATGCGGCCAACAACCGCAAGTTGCTCGAAGCCCTGCATGGGGTTGAACCGGCGCGTCGCGCAGCGCGCTTCGTCTGCACCATGGTGTACCTGCGTCACGCCAACGATCCGGTACCGCTGATCGCTCAGGGCCTGTGGCCCGGACGCATTCTGGAAACGCCGCGGGGCAACCATGGTTTTGGCTATGACCCGCTGTTCTGGGTTGAAGACCACGCCTGCTCCGCCGCCGATCTTGATGCCGCAGTGAAGAACCGCATCAGCCATCGTGGCCAGGCCGTTGCGCAGCTGCAGCAGCTGCTGCATGGCTGACATTCCGCTGTCGCTGTATCTGCACTTTCCATGGTGCGTGCGCAAATGCCCCTACTGCGACTTCAACTCACACACGCTGCGCTCTGATATCCCCGAGCAGGCTTACATCGATGCGCTGCTACGCGACCTCGATTTCGAACTGGCCGACTCGCCTGAATCGCGCCCGCTGCAATCGATTTTCATGGGCGGCGGCACACCGAGCCTGTTTGCAGCGGAGGCCCTCGGACGCCTGCTCGACGCGCTCGCCAAACGGCTGAATTTCGCAGCGGAAATCGAGATCACGCTGGAAGCCAACCCCGGCACCGCCGAAGCCGGGCATTTTCCCGGCTACCGCAGCGCCGGCATCAACCGGCTGTCGATGGGGTTCCAGAGCCTGGACGACGACATGCTGAAACGCCTCGGTCGCATCCATGATCGCGGCGAAGCCGTGCGCGCGTTCGAACTCGCCCGCCGTGCCGGTTTCGACAACATCAACATCGACCTGATGTACGCGCTGCCGCAACAGACTGCCGAACAGGCAGCGGCCGATCTCGACGCGGCCCTGGCGCTGGATCCCGAGCATCTGTCGTACTACCAGCTCACACTCGAACCCAACACCGAATTCGGGCTGCACCCGCCACCGCTGCCGGACGACGATGACGCCTGGGCCATGCAGGAGCACGGCATCGAACGCCTGTCCGTCTCGGGCTACGCGCAGTACGAAGTCTCCGCATATGCGCGCGCCGGACGTCAGGCCCGCCACAACCTGAACTACTGGTCATTCGGCGACTACCTGGGCATCGGCGCCGGCGCGCATGCCAAGCGCAGCGCAAGCACCGAGTCCGGCCTGCAGATCGAACGCCGCGCGCGGCACAAGCATCCACGCACGTATATGGAACGCAGCGGCGCTGCAGCCGTGCTGCAGGAACGACACCCGGTGCTGCCGGCTGAGCGCCCGTTCGAGTTCCTGATGAATGCATTGCGGCTCAACCGCGGCTTTGCGCCTGATGCTTACCAGGAACGCACCGGCTTGCCGTGGCGGCCTGAGTCCCCCGCGGTCACCGAAGCCGTGCAACAGGGCTGGCTGACGCAGGACAACGAGTCTGTGCGTCCAACGGCAGCCGGACTGACCTACCTGAATCGCCTGCTCGGCCTGTTCCTGGAATCCGCACCCGAGTCCCCGCATGCTTGAGGAAACAGAGGTTACCTGCCCCTGCTGTTGGGAAACGATCGTTCTGGAGCTGGATCTGTCGGGCGGTTCCGCCATCTACACCGAAGACTGTTCGGTGTGCTGTCGCCCGATGCGGGTTGAGCTGACGGTCACCGAGCTGGGCTTCGAAGTTGCGGTCCACGCTGAAAACGACTGAGCAGCTTCGGGCCCAACACCCAATGGGCCGAAGATGACGAGGAGCGTCAAGCGACATCGAACGGCCATGGCCTGGACCCGGCCATCACGGGAGAGGTCGGGACCGCTCTTGAGACAGGTCGCGACGAGGCAATGACCTAACTGACCCAGATCAACGGCCAGACCACCCCGCCAGTAGTAGGGTGGACGCTCGTGATACAGAGCGATCGGGTTTCAGTGCATTTCCCATAGCATCGGCATTTACGCAGCGTGCTGTGCGAGCGTTTGCAACAAGCGCGCGGGGATGCACCCCAAATTCACAGGAGGGGGTTGATATGAACATTCTTTCTTTTCAGGACGGCCGGCGATCAGGCTTTGGCCACAAGACTTTCGCCGCAGCAGTAATCGCTTTCGGGCTCGCGGGCTCGGCGTCCGCAGCCGGTCTGACCCCTTCGGCGGGCGGAGCAGCTGCAAGCGATCCTGCAGCGGCACCTGCAGTGCTGCCGACGCTACCTGGGCCGGCGATCATCACCCAGAATGCAGATACGACAACGCTGAACCCTTCAACCGGGGCGAGTTGTCCTTATGCAGAAAACGATCATATTCGCCGCTTCTTGCTCAATGCCGACCACGGCATCGTCAACGCCTTCACGGTCAACACGGTGCGGATCGGGGTGCAAGAAGCTGGCGACAGCGGCTCACAACCCATTGAGCTTCGGCTGTATTCCATCCCCAGTGGCGCGCCACTTGTCTTCGCCAACCTGACGTCGATTGGTAGTGCGCCAGCGACCGTCAACGACGGCACGCTGTTTTTCATGGACATCGCCGTCAGCGGCACCGTGCTGGATCCAACGACCGAGGACTTGGTTGTTGACATTCACGTGCCCGGTGGCGCCCCCTATTTCTTCCCCGGCGCCAATTCGGCGGGGCAAACGGGGCCGACCTATATCGCGGCCGCAACCTGCGGCTTACCTGAGATCGACGACGTTGCCAATGTAGGCTTTCCTGACGACAACATCGTGATACTGGTGTCCGGCGAAGAAGACACTGGCATTCCGGAAGAATGCGGCCCCGGCTTTGAAGAGGCCAACATCATCATGGGCACCGAGGGCAACGACGTGCTGGTCGGCACGGCGGGCAAGGACGTGATCTTTGGTCTCGACGGTGACGACAATATCAACGGCAGCAATGGCGATGACTGCCTGATCGGCGGTTACGGCAATGACTTCCTGTTTGGCGGCGCCGGCAACGACGTGCTGATCGCCGGCGAAGCGGCCGGGAGCATGATGCCCGCCAATCCTGCCTCGCAGAGCCGCGATCGTCTCAACGGCAGCCGCGGCACTGACACCTGCTACGGCAGCACGAACTACGACTACGGCAAGCGCAATGGCCCGTCGTACTACGAAGGCCCGTCCTACCGGACCACCTATGACAACTGCGAGACCGTGATCGAGCAGACCATGTACCCGTACCCGGATTGATCGCGAGATCTTTCCTGATGCAGATCGAGAGGCCCGCAGATGCGGGCCTCTCGAGCATGGGCGCCCACGAGAAAACGGCGCACATCATCCGGCACGGTTATTTATTACACACCGCGTCTAAGAATTGAGCTATTGTTGGGAAGGGTCTCCGACCCCCCCCGCATAACAGCGGGCGCAACGCCGGGGCGTTTTCAG
>JBFFJL010000075.1:0-12084 GCA_041555955.1 Nevskiaceae bacterium | reverse complement strand
CCGCGGCTTCCGGCAGCGCGCGGGGCGCCGCTGCCGGGCGCGAGGCTTCCTCGTGCGCCTCGGCATCAAAGTTCTGCGCCAGCGTGTAGCTGGTATCCGAGTTGTTGTCCTGGCTCAGATGATCGGCGCGGACGCGGCGGATCTCGTAATGCGGCGTGTGCATCGTGGGATTGGGCACCACCGCGACATGCACGCGGCAACGCGCCTCGATCTCGCGCACCGCGAGACGCTTTTCATTGAGCAGGAAGGTGCCGACGTCGACGGGCACCTGCGCGATGATGCGCCCGGTGCGGTCCTTCATCGCCTCTTCCTCGATCAGACGCAGGATCGACAGCGAGAGGCTTTCGACCGAGCGGATCTGACCGTGGCCGCTGCAGCGCGGGCAGGGGATCTGGGTATGCTCGCCGAGTGACGGGCGCAGGCGCTGGCGCGACAGTTCCAGCAGGCCGAAACGGGAAATGCGTCCGATCTGGATACGGGCGCGGTCCATCTCAACCGCGTTTTCCAGCCGCTTTTCGACTTCGCGCTGATTCTTGGTCGAATTCATGTCGATGAAATCGATCACGATCAGACCGCCGTGGTCGCGCAGGCGCAGCTGGCGGGCGACTTCGTCGGCCGCTTCAAGATTGGTGTTGAACGCGGTGTCTTCGATGCTGCCGCCGCCGGTGGCTTTGGCCGAGTTGATGTCGACCGCGGTCAGTGCTTCGGTATGATCGATCACGATCGAGCCGCCGGAGGGCAGGCGGATCGTGCGCTCGTGCGCCAGTTCGATCTGGGATTCGATCTGGAACCGCGAAAACAGCGGCATCTCGTCCTTGTACAGCTTGAGACGCGGCAGGTGCTGCGGCATCACATGTTCGAGATGCGTGCGCGCCTGCTCGTAGACCTCTTCACTGTCGATCATCACCTCGCCGATGTCGGGGCGCAGGTAGTCGCGCAGCGCGCGCAGGATGATGTTGTTTTCCTGGTAGATCAGGAACGGCGCCTTGCGTTCTTCGGCAGCCTTTTCGATTGCGGCCCAGATATCGGCCAGATAGTTGGCATCCCACTGCAGCTCTTCGACTGTTTTGCCGACGCCATTGGAGCGGATGATTACACCCATTCCGCTGGGAATATCCAGATTATCCAGTGCTTCCTTGGCTTCCTCGCGCTCGTCGCCCTCGGCACGGCGGGATACGCCGCCGGCACGCGGGTTATTCGGCATCAGGACCAGGTAGCGGCCGGCCAGCGAAATGTAGGTGGTCAGCGCGGCGCCCTTGTTTCCGCGCTCTTCTTTTTCGACCTGGACAATGACTTCCTGGCCTTCCTGCAGTTGCTCGCGCAAATTGCCCGAGCCGCCTTTGAAGTAGGACTTGACGATTTCCTTGGCAGGCAGAAAGCCGTGGCGCTCGGCGCCGTATTCAACGAAGCAGGCCTCGAGTGACGGCTCTACGCGGGTGATTCGGCCTTTGTAAACGTTGCCTTTTTTCTGTTCGCGGGCCGCGGTTTCAATATCAAGATCGCTGAGCTTCTGCCCGTCGACGATAGCCACGCGCAGCTCTTCCCGCTGCGTGGCGTTGATCAAAATGCGTTTCATGCTGGGGTTCCAGGTTGGCGCTGCGGCGCACAATCGGGCAGGTCGGCAGGACGGCAGTCATCGTGCGAGTCGTGTGATGGGCCCGGGGGCGCGCATGCGCGGTGATGTAGTAATAGCCGCTCGCAAAAGGCCAGCGGCCTGAACTCTCGAACTCTTGGGCGGCAAGGCGGGCTGCTAGAATGCGCGCTGCCTCACCGCTTTATTTCTCTTCCGTAACCGTAGATTCGGGAACGGATTTTTCCGCTTGAATCCTCGGAACGTCATATTTTGACACAGAATCGCCCCCAAGTCCGCAAGATTTCCATCACTGCCGGTGAAGACGGTCAGCGGGTGGACAATTTCCTTCTGAAACAGATGCCTGGCGTTCCGAAATCGCATGTCTACCGACTGCTGCGGTCGGGTCAGGTCCGGGTGAATGGCGGGCGCGTCAAGGCCGAACGCAAGCTGGTGACCGGGGACGAAGTACGCATCCCGCCGGTGCGCATGGCAGAGCCCTCCGAAGCGGTCCGCCCACCGGATGCGGTGCTGAATCGGCTGCGTGACGCCATTATTTATGAGGATGAACACTATCTGGCGGTATCCAAGCCGGCCGGTCTGGCGGCACACGCCGGCAGCGGGGTGCCGTATGGCGTGATTGAGACCGCGCGCGCGTGGAACCGCTATGACTTCATCGAGCTGTGTCACCGCCTGGATCGCGATACCAGCGGTGTGCTGTTGCTGGCCAAGTCGCGCCCGGCGCTGCTGCGGGCGCAGCGGGCGTTCAAGTACGGCGAGGCCGACAAACGCTACTTTGCGCTGCTGATCGGGCCCTGGAAGGGGGAGGATCACGATGTCGATGCCGCGCTGATGCGCAGCCGCCTCGCCAATGGCGAAAGCCGGGTCGAGATCGACGAGGAAGAGGGCAAGCCGTCGATGTCGCGGTTCTCGCCGAAGGCGAAGTATCGTGATGCGACCTTGTGCGAGGTCATGATTTTTTCCGGCCGCACGCACCAGATTCGTGTCCACGCACTGGCTTTGGGCTGCGCCGTCGCCGGCGACGAAAAGTACGGTGAACGCGAGACCAACCGTGCGCTGCGCGAGCTCGGGCTCAAGCGCATGTTCCTGCATTCGCACTACCTGAAGCTGCCGGCACAGGACGATTTCCCGAAGCTGCTACTGGCGGCGCCGATGCCGGACGAGCTGCGCAGCGTGCTCGATCGCCTGTCCGCGCCCAAACCTCCGCGCTCGGGGGCCCCGGGTCGCCGGCGGACGCGATGAGCGGATCGATGCGCGACATTCGGCTGCTGATTTTCGACTGGGATGGCACGCTCGCTGACTCTGCTGGACAGATCGTGGACGCCATGCAGCGGGCGATTGCCGGTCTGGGCCTGCCGCCGCGCCGCGATGACGCGATTCGCGAGCTGATCGGTCTGGGTTTGAACGAGGCGCTGCAACGCCTGTATCCGGAGCTGGAGGTGGGCGGGCTGCGCGGTTTGCTCGATAGCTATCGCGCCCGCTGGCTGTCCGAGGGTGCCGGGGAGGCGCCGCTGTTTGCCGGTGCGCTCGAGGCACTGCGGGCATTGCATCGCAACGGCCTGCGGATTGTCATCGCGACCGGAAAGTCTCGGCGCGGCCTGGATCGGTCGCTGGCACACCATCACGAGCTGGCGTCGCTTGTGGTCAATTCGCGTTGTGCCGACGAGACTGCGTCGAAGCCCGACCCGCAGATGTTGCATGAGCTGCTCGACGCGGAAGGCGTTGCGGCGCATCAGGCCTTGATGATTGGAGATACCGAGTACGACATCGGTATGGCGGCAGCGATCGGCATGCCCGGTCTCGGCGTCGCCTGCGGCGTGCACGATCCCGGGCGTCTGCACCGGGCCGGTGCGCATGCCGTGATCGAGGCTGTGGCGCACCTGCCGGACTGGTTGAGCGTGCGTCAGATGTCTGGATAGCCGGCTTCGCGCAGCAGTCGCGCAACCGCGATCAGCGGCAGCCCGATCAAGGCGGTCGGATCGTCGGTGCGGATGCGCTCGAACAAGGTGATGCCGTAGCCCTCACATTTGAAGCTGCCGGCGCAGTCGAAGGCCGGTTCGACCTCGATGTAGCGCCGGATCGCTGCATCGCTCAGCACGCGGAACTGCACCTGGGTGACGTCCAGTGTTTGAACGGGGGGGCGCTCCGGCAGATCCAGTGCCACTGCAGTCAGGAACTTAACGTTGCAGCCGGATGCGGCAGTCAATTGTGCATGGGCCGCTTCGGCGTTGCCCGGCTTGCCCAGCACGCGGCCGTCGAGCACGGCCAGCTGATCCGAGCCGATGATCCAGGCCCGCGGGAACCGGTCGCGCAGGGCTGCAGCCTTATCGCATGCGAGGCGCAGGGCCAGGGTGTCCGCGGCTTCGCCGGGCCGCGGTGTTTCGTCGGCATCAGAGGCGATGGCTTGAAACGGCAGACGCAGGCGCTGCAGTAATTCCGAGCGGTAGCGCGATCCTGAGGCCAGGACCAGTTCTGGCGGTGCCGACAAACGGCCTTTAAGCATTGAATTTCTTTGACATTAAGGGGGCGCGTCACTATGATGCGCGCCCCTCGAACAGGCAAGCCGGTTCGGTTGGGCCGCAAGCGCGTCGCAGGAGGTCGCACGGCGATGAGTATTCCGCAAGAAGTGCGCGCATCAGCAGCAGTGACACAGGAGCAGCATTTCTGTGGAGAACTGCCGCTTGCAGCATTGCCGCGGTTGTGTGATGCGCTGGCGGATGATGCGCAAGCAGTGACGGTCGATTTGATGGCTGATATGCGCAGTGGCTGGCCGCGCTTGCACGGGACGTTAAGCGGAACGCTGCAACTGCAGTGTCTGCGATGTGATCGGGTGTATGCGTGGCCCTTGAATGCGCAGCTCGATCTGCGGTTGGTTGACAGCGAGGCGGACGAGGACAGCGACAGCGCCGGATCGGCCGACCCGTACTGGGCGCGTGCTGACCGCTTGCCGCTACGTGAGTTGGTCGAGGAAGAGGTGTTGTTGGCTTTGCCGATGCTGCCGCGCTGCGAAACGTGCGAAAATGCCGTTCTCGCTGCGTTGCCCGCACCGAGTGTCGAGCCAGTCGCCAAACGGGAAAACCCGTTCGCGGCGCTCAAACAGCAGTTGAAAGCGAAACAGGATCAGGGCTCGGGCCCAACGGAGTAGAGCAATGGCAGTTCAGAAGTCACGCAAGTCGCGCTCGGCGCGTGGTCATCGTCATTCGCAGTGGGCTGCCAAGATCAAGGCGCCGACGCTGTCGACCGATCCGACCTCGGGTGAGACCCATCGTCGTCATCACGTGACGGCAGACGGTTACTACCGCGGCAAGAAGGTGATCGAAAAGGCTACGCCGGCGGAAGCCAGCGAGTAAGCAGTCGGACTGACGCGTGCCCATGCGGGCACCAGTCAATCTTGCAGTCGACGCGATGAGCGGCGACCACGGCCATGAAACGGTTGTGGACGCTGCTCTTTCCGTGTTGGCGGAGCAGGGTGATTTCAATCTGATTCTGGTCGGTGACGAGCCGTCGCTGCGCGCGTCGTTGCTGCAGCGCAAGGCGTCGGATCATCCGCGCCTGCAGATTCAGCACGCCACTGAAGTGGTGGGCATGCACGAGTCGCCGTCCAAGGTTCTGCGCGGCAAGAAAGACTCGTCGATGCGTGTGGCGATCAACCTGGTCAAGGAAGGTCGAGCGCAGGCCGCGGTATCGGCTGGCAATACAGGCGCCTTGATGGCGACCGCGAAGTTCGTGCTGAAGACGCTGCCAGGAATCGACCGCCCCGCGATCATTTCGATGATCCCGTCCGTCAGCGGCCATATCCATATGCTGGATCTGGGCGCCAATGCCGAGTGTTCGGCCGAAAACCTGCTGCAGTTCGCGGTGATGGGATGCGCATTGGTGACCGCGACTCGCGGCATTGAACGCCCTGAGGTCGGATTGCTGAATATCGGCGAGGAAGAGATCAAGGGTAACGAGGTCATCAAGCAGGCCGCTCAGTTGCTGCAGGCGTCGTCGCTGAACTACGTCGGGTTTGTCGAAGGCGATGGTGTGTTCCTGCGTGACATTGATGTTGTCGTCTGCGACGGTTTCACCGGCAATGTGGCGCTGAAGACCGGCGAAGGCGTGGCCAAGATGATCTACCACTTCATCAAGGAAGAATTCACGCGTTCGATCTTCACCAAGATGGCCGCGCTGATGGCGATGCCGGCGCTGAAGGCGCTGGGTGGGCGCATGGACCCGCGCAACTACAACGGCGCCAGCTTCGTCGGACTCAACGGGATTGTGGTCAAGTCGCACGGTAGCGCTGACGCGCAGGCATTCGCCTCGGCGATCCGCGTGGCGTTGCGCGAGGTCGACAATGATGTGCCGGCGCGGATTTCCCGTCTGATGTCGAGCACCTTGCCGGCGGTTTTGAAAGCACCCGTAAGGGCCGTGCAGTAGCTGCTCCGCGGCACATCAACCGCCGCGCGTCAGTGCGGTTGAATTATTCCCTCATAAACCAGACTGGCACCCATTAGCAGGGTCAGGGTTTCGTACGCGCGCTTGATGAATTGATTGCCGCGCAGCAGTCCCAGGTGTGCGCCCGCATAGCCGCCGAGGAGGCCGCCGATGACCAATGCAGGAATCCATGGCCCTTGCACCGGGCCGCTCCAGCTGGCGGTGATCGCGCCAGCGCTGTTCCACAGCAGACCCACGATGATCATCGTGTAGGCGACTGCCTGCCGGTAGTCGAAGCCGAACCAGGTCAGAAACAGCAAGGTGGTAAAAACGCCAGGTCCGGACGGAATCAAGCCGGTCAGGCCGCCGACGGTGACTACCAGGGCACAGCCGATCCTGAAACCGCGGCCTTCACGATTGCGCGGTTGAGGGGTCAGGCCCAGCTGGGGGCGCACGATCGAATACACACCCAGGCCGATGTTCACCAAGCCAAACGCGATTTTTCCGGGGCGGTCGGGGATCGTCAGTGCCAGTCGCGTGCCGAGCACCACGCCGGGTAACCCCAGCAGTGTCATCAGGCCGAGCCAGCGCCAGTCGATGCCGCCTTCACGGACATGGCGCAGGGTCGATCCGACCCCCAATGCGACCACGGCGACCTTGTGCGTTGCGACCGCGGCGGCAAAGGGCAAGCCCAGAAGGATTAGTGCCGGGAACTGCAGCAGTCCGGCGCCGCCGCCAGCGAGCGCAGAGAAGAAGCTGGCGGCAAAACCCAGAAGGGCCAGCAGAACGATGTTGAGCGGGTCAGGCACGATGGTCGTGAGAGAGCTCGTTCAATCGATGCAGGCGCGTATTTTGGCCCGGAAGGCGGCAGGCCGCGCGCTACTTGACCAGCTGATTCAGATCGAAGATCGGCAGCAGGATGGCGAGCACAATCAGCAGCACTACACCGCCCATTACCAGGATCAACACGGGCTCGAAAACACCCATCAGCGCGGCGACCAAGGTCTCGACCTCGCGTTCCTGGTTTTCGGCGGCGTGATCGAGCATCTCATCCAGGCGGCCGGAAGATTCGCCGCTGGCAATCAGGTGCACGGTAATCGGCGGGAACAGCTTGCTGGCTGCCAGCGAGCGGCTCAGTGCGCCGCCTTCGCGCACCTTGACCGCAGCCGCTTCGATCGCCTCGCGCATCGGCAGATTGTTGACCACCTGCGTGCCAATGCGCATCGCGTCCAGAATCGGCACGCCACTGCCAAACAGAATGCCCAGGGTGCGCGTGAAGCGCCCGGTGTTGGCGCCGCGGGTCAGCCGGCCGACCAATGGGATGGTCAACAGAAACCGGTGCACTTTCCGTTTGAAGGCCTCGCCGCGCATCATGCGGGTGAACACGACTACGCCGCCGCCCATCAGCAGCAGCAAGACGACGCCGTAGTCACGCAGAAAATCGGAGACGGCAATCAGTCCGGTCGTCAGTCCCGGCAGTTCGGCGTCGATGCTGTTGAAGACTTCGACGACCTGCGGCACGACATATGTCAGCAGCAGCATCACCACCGAAATCGCGACGAAGGTCAGGATGGCCGGATAGAACGTTGCGAGCATGATCTTCTGCTGCATCGCCTGACGTCCTTCGACGTACTGCGCGAGGCGTTCAAGGATGTAGTCGAGTTTGCCGGACTGCTCGCCGGCTTCCACGGTCGCCCGAAACAGCGGTGGGAACGCCTTGGGAAACTGGTTCAGCGACTGTGCCAGCGAATTGCCCTCGATGACGCCGGCGCGCACGCCCAGCGCCACACGCTTAACGCGTTTGCTCTCGCTCTGATCCGACACCGCGGTCAGTGCCTCGTCCAGCGGCAGACCGGACCGCACCAGGGTCGCCAGCTGGCGGGTGAACAGTGACAGTTCGGTGTTGCTGATCGCGCCGGCGCCGCGCGAAAACACTGACTGACGGTTCAGTCGTTGCTCCGAGACTTCGCTGATATCGATCGGCGTCAGACCGCGTTCGCGCAGTTGCTGGCGCGCGGCGCGCGGCGTATCGCCTTCGATCAGGCCTTTGACCTGACGGCCCTTGGCGTCGAGTGCCGCGTATTCGTAGGCGGACATCGTGCGATCCGGCGGCGCGGTGGCGCGCCTATTCCTCGATCGTCACGCGCAGCACTTCGCGCAGAGTGGTGAGTCCGGCCAGCACCTTGTTGCGGCCTGACTGCAGGATGCCGGGGCTGGCCTGGCGCGCGTAAGTCTCCAGAGCCTGTTCGGATACGCTGTCGTGGATCATCGATTCGATCTGGCGGTCAACTTCGATGATCTCGCTGACGACCGAGCGACCGGAAAAGCCGGTGTGACGGCACAGCGGACAGCCGACAGGCTGATACAGCGTGATCTCGCGATGGATATCGACGCCGAGCTGTTCCTTCTCTTCGGTGCTGGCCGTGTGCGGCTGCTTGCAGTGCGGGCACAACTGGCGCACCAGACGTTGTGCGGTCAGGCCTACCAGCGACGACGACAGCTGATAGGGTTCGACCCCCATGTCGCGCAGGCGTGTGACCGCGCCGACCGCCGTATTCGTATGCAGAGTCGACAGCACCAGATGGCCGGTCTGTGATGCCTGCACGGCGATCTGCGCGGTCTCGAGATCGCGGATTTCGCCGATCATCACCACGTCAGGGTCCTGGCGCAGGATTGCACGCAGTCCGCGTGCGAAAGTCATGTCGACCTTGGTGTTGACCTGCGTCTGGCCGACGCCGTCGATGTTGTATTCGATCGGGTCTTCGACCGTCATGATGTTGCGGCTGCGGTCGTTGAGCACCGACAGTGCCGAGTACAAGGTCGTGGTCTTGCCGGAGCCGGTGGGGCCGGTCACCAGCAGAATGCCGTAGGGGCGGTGAATGATGCGCTTCAGGGTCGTGACCTGCACCTCGTCGAGACCGAGTTGCTCGAGATCGAGCCGTTCGGCCTGCTTGTCGAGAATACGCATCACCACGCGTTCGTTGTGCTGACCGGTGGGAATCGTCGACACGCGGACATCGATCTTGCGGCCGCCAAACGCACGGGAGATGCGGCCGTCCTGCGGCAGGCGTTTCTCGGCGATGTCGAGTTTGGCCATGACCTTGATGCGCGAAACCAATCTTGGTCCCATGTTCTTGGGCGGCGACATCACCTCGCGCAGTACGCCGTCAACACGGAAGCGGACTTGCAGGCGGCTCTCGAAGCTTTCGACGTGGATGTCCGACGCGTTTTCCTTGATTGCCTCGACCAGCAGTGCATTGATGAACTTGATGACCGGCGCATCGTCGTCGGATTCGAGTAGATCCTCGTTTTCGCTGAGCGCCAGCGCCAGCGCATCGAGGTCATCGTCCTGGTTCAGTCCGTTGATCAGACTGGCGCTGGCCGCGGTCTGCCCCTCGTAGGTGCGCGAGAGCAGGGCGTCGAACTCATCGGCGCTCACTGTCTTCAGACGCAGCGGCCGCGCAGTGAAGCGTCGCGTCTCCTGTACGGCGTCGATGGCCACGCCCGGGCGCGCAACCACGATCACATGGTCACCCGTATCTTCAGTGACGATCAGACCATGGCGTTTGGCGAACGCGAACGAAGGTCGCCGGATCTCGGTGGCCATCAGCGAGGAATAATCAATTGACGTCGGGCGATGAAGTCGCTGCAGGCGCTTCCGCTGCACCTGGCGCGGTGTCGCGACGTTCGGCGTCTTCACTTGCGTCCGTCGAAGGTTGCGGACTTGCCGCGGAGGGTTGCGTCTGCTTCAGCTGCGGTGGCAGGTCCGAGCGGAATGTCTCGAACGGTTCAAGTTGAGGCCGTCGTCCGGCACCGATTAGCGAGAGCGGAGCATTGATTGCTGAATCGATCTGCGCTTCGCGCACCGAGTCGTACTTCTTGCGCGTGTAGTAATCACCGTCACTCTGTTTGCGGAGTACAGTGGGGCGAATGAACAGCATCAGGTTCTTTTTGGTCTTGTCGATCGCGCGATAGCGGAACAACGAGCCGAGTACGGGAATGCTGCTGAGCAGGGGAATGCCACGCTGTTGATCCTGGATCTGATCGTCGATCAGTCCGGCGATGACGAGCACCTGACCGTTTTCGACACCGACAACATTGGACAGGGTGCGCTTGTTGGTGATCAGGTTGGAGCCGCCGGCAGTGCCGCTGGAAATGCTGGAAATTTCCAGCTCCAACTTCATCTTCACCGTGCGGCCGTCGCCACCGCTGATCTGCGGTGTCACCGACAGGGTCAGGCCAACGTCCTTGCGCTCGATGGTCTGGAACGGATTGACCACGCCGGTGGTCGTGGTGGTTCCGGTGCTGCTGAATGAGCCGGTTTGGAACGGCACTTCCTGGCCAACCGAAAACTTGGCTTCCTCGTTGTCCATCGTCACCAATGTTGGCGTCGACAGCACGTTGGAGTCGCCATCGCCTTTGAGCGCTTTCAACAGCAGACCGAAACTGGTGCCGTTGCTGCCGCCATCAACGCCGCCGACCAGATTAATGCCCTGGCCTATCGCGCTGAGTCCGGCGGTGGCACTTCCTGTCGTCGCCACTGACGCAAGGGCGGAGAGCGTGGTCGGATCGAGAATGCCGGCGGCGGCGATCCGGTCGCCATTGAATACCGCCCAGTCGACACCGAGCTGGCTGGATTTGTTGGCGCTGACTTCGGCGACGATCGCTTCGACAAGGACCTGGGCGCGCTGGATATCGAGCTGCGCGATGACATCGCGAATCTGGCGCATGGTTTTCGGAGGTGCCGTCACAATCAGCGCATTGGTGTCGGCGTCGGCGAGGACCTTGGTACTCTCGTAAGTGCCACCACTGCCGCCTGAGGCTGCAACTGGTGCCGCGCCGCCTTCACCCGCATTCTTGGACTTGCCGACCTGCTGCGCATAGCCTTCCAGAATGGGCGCGAGATTCTCTGCACTGCCATATCGCAGATAGATGACCTGCGTCGCGCCGTCATCCTTCAGCGGAATGTCGAGCTGCTTGATGACGTCGATGAATTTCTGTCGCTCGCTCTTGTCGCCACCGACCAGGATGCTGTTGCTACGTTCATCGGCAATGATGACGGCCGGCTTGTTTGTCGGGTCGACCTGTTTGTCCTGGGTGGTCATCGACGTCAGGATGCGGACCACTTCGCTGGCTGACGCGAACTCCAGCTGGACGTATTCGATCTCGCGATCACCTGCCTGATCCATCTGGGTAATCAGTTCGCCGATGCGCTCGACGTTGGCCGCGCGGTCAGAAATGATCAGCGCATTGTTCGGCTGGTACGCAGCCAGGTGACCCCACTGTGGGACCAGCGGGCGCAGGATCGGCACCAGCTGTGCAGCATTGATGTTTTTCAGCTGATAGACGTGGGTGACGATGTCGTCGATGGCCTGATTGCGGCGCTTGCCGAATGCGGCACTGCCTTCGGTACGCGCCGAAGCCTCCGGGATGATCTTGTACGCCTCGCCTGACGGAATCACGGCATAGCCGTTGACGCTGAGAATGGCCAGAAAAGTTTCGTACAGGCCGGCTTCGCTCATCGGCGCCGCGCTGATGACCGTAACCTTGCCTTTGACCCGGGCGTCGACGATGAAATTTTTGCCGGTGACCTCGCTGACGGTCGCGATCAGCGTGCTGACGTCCGCGTCCTTGAGGTTCAAGGTGACATCGGCTCGTGCCGGGAGCATGACTGCAGCCAGCGTTAGCGCCGCTGCACGAGTGATCAAGGAGCGAATAGTCATCTTCAGTTAAAATTTACGCTCAGGGTTTGTGCCTGGCCGCCGCGCTCAATGGTGAGCGAAACCGAGCCGGCCTGGCTGAGGTCGCCGAGCAGCTGCAGCGCTTTTTGTGGATCGTCCAATTGTACGCCATTGACCGAGGTGACCAGATCGCCGGGGCGCAGGCCCAGTTGCTTGAATGCCTCGCGCTCGCGGCCTGGGTAGATACGGTAGCCCTTGAGCTGGCCGTTGACGTTTGACGGCTGGACTCGAAGGTAGTTCGATGCCTTGGTCGGATCGGCCAGGATCTGCGAACGGATGTCTGACAGCATCGCAGTGGTCGAGGCGTCCGGGCTGCTGGCGTTGGGCCCACTGCTT
>JBFFJL010000074.1:0-12101 GCA_041555955.1 Nevskiaceae bacterium | reverse complement strand
TGATGGGGTTCTATCCATGGATATCGGCCGACAAATCGACCTACGGCATCCTTGCGCGGCAGAAGCTCTCGGCCAGCGCCTACTGGGACAGCGTCCAGTGCGGACGTGAAATCCGCAAAGCCTGGATGCAGAGCGGTCGCTAGCCTCGACACACCATAAATAAGGGCGCGACGTCACCGTCGCGCCCTTATTTGTTTACTCCATAGATTTATTCGAGCATGTCGCCCGGCGTCGGCGGCAGATGCGGCATGGTCTGCTCCGGGAACGCCCCGGACAGCGAATCAAGGAAGGCGACAATATCGTCAACCTGCTTGTCCGCCAGCTCCTTGTTCAGCTGCGTCGCCGCCATCATGCGAACCGCCTCCGGCAGGCTCTTGACCGCCCCGTTGTGCATGTAGGGCGCGGTGTAGGTCAGATTGCGCAAGGTCGGCACCCGCCACATATTCTGATCCGCCGTCTTGCCGGTGACAGCCGCCTTGCCGCCATCGTCGAGCACGCGATACCTGGCAACCATCGGGCTGTCCGGGAACACGGGGAATTTCATGAAGAAACCGGATCCGGTTGGCAGCGTCGGGCCACTGAAGTTCGCGCCCGAGTGGCAAGCGACACAGCCGGTGTCGGCAAAGGCCTGCATGCCGCGCTGCTGTTGCGCCGTCAAAGCCTTCTTGTCGCCGCGTACAAATCGGTCGTAGGCACTGTCCGGCGTGATCAAAGTGCGCTCATACGCCGCGATGGCCTTGGCTATGGAATCGGCGTCGATCTCGGACTTGGCGCCGAATGCGGCGTCGAAGTACGGCCGGTAGCCGGCGAGCTTCTGAATACGCTCGACCGCCAGCCCCAGTTCCGGCATGCCCATTTCGATCGGGTTGACGATCGGCCCCTTGGCCTGATCTTCCAGGCTGGCCGCACGACCATCCCAGAACTGCACGGACTGGAACGCGGCGTTCCATACCGTCGGCGCGTTGCGCCCGCCGATCTGGCCATGCACACCGACCGAGGTCGAGCGGTGATCGTCTCCACCTTCCATGACGTTGTGACAGGAGAAGCACGAGACCGTGCCGGTCAACGACAGCCGCGGATCGAAGTAGAGCATCTTGCCGAGTTCGACCTTGGCCGGCGTAGTCGGGTTGTCCGCCGGGGCCGGTGCGGTTTTGGGCAGCGCCTGCCAGTCGGCAGCCTGTACGGCGGGCGCAAGCAGCAAGCCGGCTACCAGTCCACCGGCCAGCCACGAACGTGCGCGCCGCAGATCGGAAGTACGATTTAATGCCTGTATTGAATTCATCAGTGTGGATCCTGTCTTGTGGGTGGAGACGACGCGGTCAGCTCAGGCACCGTGGCGGCGCGCGTGGCGAGTGCTGTACGTCCAACGCCAGAACGAAACCCAAGGCAACACCCAGCTCCGACATCCAATGCCGCGCGAGAGCCACTCCGCGGGTGAACAGGTCTCCAGGCAATCGATCGAAAATCTGCAGCGTCGCGCGGTCGGTGGTCACATGGCAGCCACGAGCCGGCACCTGCCTCAGCGCGTTCGCACCCAACGACTGAGCGTCATGCACACTCGGAAACGCTGTGCGGGCACGTTGAATCGGTAGCGCCCTCAACCCTGGCAGACCGATGTGCAGTATCAACACACTGAGCAGCACGCAGAAGCTGCAGCGCACGCCTCGCAGCGGCAGCGCCGCAGGTCGTACTCCACAGTTTCGACGTACCAGAGTCTTCATGACCTCGCCCGCTGGCATTGGGACTCGAGGACCGCCGTGCATACAGCCCGGAGCATCCCGAGGGGACGCCAGTGTCCTGCAGCAAACGTCGCAGCAATGTCAATTCAAGCGAGCGGACCGCCGCCCGGGTGATCGCGCTGGTGAATCGGGCTGGATCAGGAGTCCGGCGCCTCAGGCGCCGTCGGTTACCAGCGCAGCAGCACCGAGCCCCAGGTCATGCCGCCGCCGACGCCTTCCATCAGCAGCAATTGCCCTGGCTGGATACGCCCGTCGCGTACGGCGCCGTCGAGTGCCAGCGGCACCGATGCCGCAGAGGTGTTGCCATGCCGCGCCACCGTGGTCACCACGCGTTCGCGCGGTATACCCATCTTGTCAGTCGTCGCATTGATGATGCGCAGATTGGCCTGATGCGGAACGAGCCAGTCAATGTCAGCGCCGCTAAATCCGTTGTGCTCCAGCGCTTCGCGTGAACATTCATCGAGCACCCGCACGGCCAGCTTGAACACCGCTTGCCCATCCATTTCAAGGAACGGATTACCGCGAATGCGACCCTCGGCAATACCGCCACCCACGCGCAGAATATGGCTGTAGCTGCCATCGGCGTGCAGGTGTGACGAGTAGATGCCGGGCTCGTCCGACGGTTTCAGAATCACCGCGCCGGCGCCGTCGCCGAACAGCACACAGGTGCGGCGGTCATTCCAGTCGAGCAAGCGTGAAAATACTTCCGCGCCAACCACCAAAGCGCAATGATGCGAACCACTCGCTATCATCTTGTCAGCAACCGCAAGCGCGTAGATGAAACCGGTGCAGACGGCTTGCACATCAAACGCCGCACCCTGCTTGACCCCCAGCTTGGCCTGCAACAGGCAAGCCGTCGACGGAAACACCATGTCCGGCGTGGTGGTGGCCACGATAATCAGATCGATATCGGCCGCGCTGACGCCGGCTGATTCCATCGCCCGCTGCGCCGCCGCCAGCGCCAGATCGCTGGTCAGCTCACCGTCGGCGGCGACGTGCCGCGCTTCGATCCCTGTGCGCGAAACGATCCATTCGTCGCTGGTTTCAATGCGCGATTCCAGATCGCGGTTGGTCACAATCTTTTCCGGCAGGTAGCTGCCAGTTCCGATGATTTTTGAGTAGCCCATCGGCGAAGCTTAACCGATGCGGCGGCCCGATCAGCGACCGGTGCGAGCCCGCGCACCGTCCCTGTAATCCCTCAGTCCCGATCTAGTCGCACTGTTCGATCAGCGCGCGTGCCACCGCCACTGAAGCGTCACGACGCCCGGAGTCATCGTTCGAAGCATCGGCCAGCAAACTGAACTGCACGTCGCCAACCAGCACATCGAGTGTCTTGAACCGGCCCACGCCACCCCAGGCTGCCGCATCGCCCAGGCTATCCACCGCTTCCCAGCTGATCTTGTTGACCAGATTGGCGGCGAAGTCCTTGCCGAGCGTCTCGTGCGCGCCACCGATCTCGCCGGCGGCGACCTTCTTGTCCAGTTCCGCATTGGCCGCCTCGATCGCGCGCGCCTTCTGCGCTGCATCCGGCGTGCGATGGGCCCGCGCGAAAAACGCCACCGGGGAGTCATGCCCCTCCAGTCGACGGACGGAACTGAGTCTGACGCTGTCGTCCACCGGCACATCCATGGTCAGCTGTCCCGCCTGGATCGTGGTCTGCCGCCCTGCGGTCCACGCGTAGTTGCAGGACGGGCCACCGACATTGTCCCCGCTCCGGGTCAGCGCCTGTGTCACCTGCGGCAGAGCGGCGCGGATCACCACTTCGGTGAGTACGTCACAGGGGGCTTCGATGGCGCGCGCCAGACAGCCCGTGACTGAGAGGGGCAGCGACGCCTTCGCTGGCGCTGCGGGCGCCGCAGACGACGGCGCGGCCGATTCACCGCCGCAAGCCGCCACCCCCAGGACCAGGCTTGCGGACAGCAGGCGCGACAACGGCAACGGCGTTCTTTTCGTAGTCATGAGATCGGTCATTGATGTGAATGGTCTTGAATCGGCGCCGATTCATCAGGGATTCGGTCCTACACATCAACAACGGGATTGGCGGCGCAATCGCGACATCGTTCGCCCTGGAAACAAAACCGCGCCCCGTGCGGCCGATCCTGAGATCCGACGCACGGGGCGCGGTGGGAGTGAACCCTGTCCTCCGCCTCAGAAGTTCGAGACGAAGCGGATGTACGGCGTTCGCGACCCCGGAACGTCGTAGGTGGTCGGGTCGTAACTGCTGGCAAATGACGAATACACCGGAGGCGGATCCTGGTCCAGCGCGTTGATCACGCCAACGACGAGACGCGTGTTCCAGTTCGGCACGTCATATGACAGCTGCACGTCGTGATAGAAGGTGGTCTTGATCTCGTTGAGAACCCCGTAATCCGGGTGCACCGGACCCGAACACAGGCCGTACTCATCCAAAGACAGGATCGGCGTCGGATTGCCACCTCCAGCGGCCGCGCCCGGATCCTGGTAGCCGTCGTCGCAGACTTCATAGACGTGGTAGATGAAACGCGTGGTCCAGCTCGCCTCCCACGGTCCATTGGCATAGATGAGCTGCGCGTTCGCCTTGAAGCGAGGGATCGCGCCTTGCCCACCAAACTCGTACCCGACCAATCCGGTGCTCACATCCGGTCCGGACGAAGCCGGGACAATGGTGGTGTACTCGCTGACATAGGATCCGTCGAGCATGACGCGGAAACTGCCGAGCTGATCGAGCCAGTCTGCGTGGATTCGCCAGTCGAGATTGATGTCAACGCCCGCCACTTCCAGCGCGGAGAAATTGACCGCGCTGTTCTGGATGCTGGAAATTTCACCGCTCGGGCCGCGTTGCACCCGATCGCACAACGCACGCTGATCCGGTTCGGCGCGATAGCACAACTCGAATATCTGGTCAGTGCCGATGAACGAGATGAAATCGTCGAGCTGAATCTGATACCAGTCGACGGTGATGCTGAAGTCCTGGATGAATTCCGGACTGTAGACCAGACCCGCGGTGATCGAGGTCGCCGTTTCCGGATTCAGGTCCGGGTTGCCGCCAAAAATCGTCGGCAGCTGGGCGTTAGTCTGTGAACTGGCCGCACCATCCGCGTCGCAGTTGGCGGACACGTTGGGATCGGTGTCGCGCTCACCGGATGCACAGGGATCGTTGACTTCGGGGAAGCTGGTGACCGCGCCAAGATACAGCTCGGTAATCGACGGCGCACGGAAAGCTTCCGACCAGGTTCCGCGCAGCAACAGGTTATCGAACATGCGCCATTCCAGACCGACCTTCGAGCTGGTGTTGGAGCCGATATCGCCGTAGTCGGAATAGCGCGTGGCCAGACTCAGATCGAAGCTGCTGATCAGCGGCAGGTTGGCCAGCAGCGGGATGGCCAGCTCGACGTAGGCTTCGAACGCGTCATAGCTGCCCTGGGTCGGGGACGCCGCGTTGGTGCTGGAAATACCGGCCACCTTGGTCGCATCCGGAGTGCTTTCGAACGACTCGGTTCGAAGCTCGACACCTGTCGCCACGCCCAATGCGCCCGGCAGCCAATCGCCGATCGGCAGATTGGTCGACGCGTTGCCGTAGAACAGACGCTGTTGCTGACGCGCCGTATCATGCGCGGTATAGGCCACATAGCCGAGCATTGCCGGCGTGATCGTGCCGGGGCCGCCGAACAGATCGAACGGGACACAGCCCGATGCCGACGGCGGCGCGCTGTTGACGTCGTCCCCGGAGCAGTCGGCAAGCGGGCCAACGGCGCGCGCAAGGCGTTCCATGTTGACCAAACCAGCCTCGGTGGTGGCCAGGGTGCTTTCGGAATACGCCGCGCCAAGGTTCCAATCAACCGAGGAACTGAACAGACCAAATTGACCATCGAATCCGCCGCCAACGCGGTACGTGCCCACATCCTGTTCGAATTGCCGTGGTCCCAGTTCAACCATGCGGCGCAGCACTGCACCAAGGCCGATCAGACCGGCGGCGGCATCGGCACGTCCGATGTCCTGCGCCGTGGTGCCCGGAATGTAATACGGACTCTGCGGGTTGGTCGGGTTGTAGGGGTTGGTGGAATCAACGTACCCCAGCGCAAACGGCGCTGGCAGGGCGTCGCCCACACCAACAGGCGTCTCGGCCAGACGCTGTGCCGACTTGCGCAGGTTGTACAGCGCCTCGCTGGTGAAGCGGATCCCGCTGTCGAATTCGTGAGTCAGCTGCCCAAAGATGCTGTAGCGCTCGCTGGGTGTCAGCAGGTAATTGATCGGAGCGTAGTTGTAGGCATCGACATTCTGATCAAAGCGGACATAGTTGCCCGACGGATCGGTACCCTGCCCGGCACGGCGCGCCAGATCGCAGATCGTCAGCGGCGAGCCGAATGGCAGGCTAAGGCCCGGATCGCCGATGCCGCCGACGCCCGGATCCGGCACGCCGGCGGTACCGAACGGATCGCTCAGCGCTCCGCCAGCCACCGCGCCCGACAGGTCATAGCAGGCGCTGGCGGGATCGGTCTGACCGTTGGCGATGACATTGCCATTGATTGCGTTGGGCACAAACAGAATGCGCCCTTCCGGCGTGAACGAACTGCCACGACTGATGCCCGTACCATAGGTCGGCACCGACGAAATATCGCGATCGCCGGCAAAAAGCTCGCTCTGATTCACATAGCTCAGATCCATGAACACGCCGGTGCTGCCGTTGTTGGAGCCCGCGGCATAGCTATAGGACTGCGTCAGACCCTTGCCATCGTCATAGACCTGCGCCTGCCCACGCAGCTCCGCACCGTCGAAGTCACGGCGCGTCTTGATGTTGACCACGCCGGCGATCGCATCCGAGCCGTAGACCGCCGATGCGCCATCCTTGAGAACCTCGATGCTGTCGATGATCGAGATCGGAATGGTGTTGAGATCCACCGAGTTGGTGCGCAGCTGGCTCAGACCGCCAACCCAGCGACGGCCGTTGACCAGCACCAGCACGCGATTCGAACCCAGATTGCGCAGGTCGATCTCAACCGCACCATCACCGCCATTGTTGAATGCGGTGTTCAGCGCCGCGCCGGCCTGCGGCAGGTTCTGCAACAGGTCGCCGATCGAGGTCATGCCGGAGCGCTCGATATCCTGGCGGCTGATCAGCAACACTGGCTGCGCGGTTTCATAGTCGGCGCGACGGATGCGCGAACCAGTGACTTCAATGGTTTCGAGCCGCGAGCGATCTTCGGCAATGGCCGAAGCTTCGGCACTGTCACGCAAGGGGTCGACGCCGATCGTCGATACTGAACCAACGTCGCCCTCAGGCGAACCCGGTTCTTGCGGCGCGTCATCTGCCGCATCGGGAAGCGACTCAAGCGCTGAATCGTCTGGAATCGCCGTCGATTCCAGATCGTAGGGCGGCCCCGCGTCCTCCATGCCATCGCCCTGAGCACTGACCGGACCGGCCAGAAGAGCAGCCAGCATCCAGCTGGCGGGCAGCAGCCCGCGCACGATTTTTCCGTTCATCCCAACCCCATCCCCGAGGCGCGCCGTGGTCGGACGCCTCAATTTCATGTAATCCCTTTCCTACGATACAACGAGTGAATTGCTTTCGTCATCCGTATTTCCCCTCAGCGCCGACCGGAGCACCGCAGCGCTGAATCCAGACGCAAGGAATCCGCCCGCTCGCAGGCCGAGGTCAACCGCTTTGGCGCATTCCCCGCTTCATCCCGGCAGGTCCGGCGTTTCCCGTACACGCCGGAACGCCAGCGGCATCGCCTGACTCCCGCCGACAGAGCAAACCATGCACGGCTGGCACGCACCCAGCAGCTATGGCCGCGGAACAGTTGCCGCCTGCCGGCCGCGGGATACGGCGGTGTCCGTCTCCGGCGAGTTCGCAGATCCAGACCCTGGAGTTGTGCCGCCACAGGAACGATGATGTCCCGATGCGGAGTGTGCATGGACGCGGAGGTCAGCCAGACGGCAAATGGCTGTCGCGCCCAGCGCGCAGCGCCACAGGTCCCGGACGGCACACGCCGGGACCTGCCCCGGTGATGTGTCGTCACTTTCTGATTAGGAGTCACCCATGAACGTTTACACAGGGATTCTTCCATCAATACTGGGCGCTGCCGCAATGCTGGCATCGATGATGGGGCATGCCGACAACGTCAATCAGCCAGAGGCGCAGATTGTGGAAAAGACCGTCAACTATCGAATGGGGGATCGCGAACACCGCGCCTATGTCTACTACGACGACAGCATTCGCACTCCACGGCCGCTGCTGTTGATGGTCCCGAACTGGTTGGGCACATCGGCTGCGAACCGCCGCCAAGCCGCGCAGATTGCCGGGCGTGACTATGTCGTTTTTGTCGCCGACATCTACGGCCGCGACGCCCAGCCGGCCGATGCTGCCGCAGCCGGTCGCGCGGTCCAGGCGCTGTATGGCGACCGTACCGAACTGCGGCTGCGGGTGTCGGCTGCGCACGATCAAGCCCGGGCCTGGGCGGCCCAGGCTACCGATATCGCGGACGCACAGCGACTTGCGGCCATCGGTTTCTGCTTTGGCGGCGCAACAGTACTGGAGCTGGCGCGGACGGGCGCAGCGATGGCCGGTGTGGTGTCGTTCCACGGCAATCTGTCATTGCCGCCCGGAGCGGTCACGGATCAACCGCTGCGTACCCGCATCCTGGCACTGCACGGCGACGCGGATCCCTATGTGCCACCCCCGCAGGTTGATGCCTTCCTGGAAGAAATGCGCATGGCGGGCGCCGACTGGCAGCTGGTGCGCTTTGGCGGTGCCGTGCACTCGTTCACCGATCCCGACGCCAATACGCCGGGCAAGGCGCAGTACAACGCCAAGGCCGCACATCGGGCTTACGCGATGATGCGCAACTTCCTCGCCGACGCTTTCGCGGGACGCTGAAACCGTCTCAGCTTGGTGCGAGCCGGTTTGGACGCTGGGGGTGACTACATCGCCGGGGCTGTCGCGTCGCCGCCAGCGTGCTCGCCGCCACTGGCATCCTGGATGATTTCCACGCGGCCTTCGACCGATTGCTCGATCCGGCGCGTCATATCGTCCGGATCGGGCCGGGTCTTGTAGACCGCCACGGTCTGCGTTGCCAGGTTGTAGACCTCGCTGAGGGTTTCGCCATCCTGCGCATCGACCCGATTGACGAAGAACACCGCCGGTCCCATGCGCACAATCTTCAACGCCTCAGTGCCCTGGTCCCCTTGGCGCGGGCCGTTGAGCATGCGCCAGCGGGCCTGATTCTGTGCCACGAATTCGCGCTCGACGTACTCGCCATCGGGCATGGCATAGCGCAGCGTGGTTCCGACCAGCTGTTGCACCGGCACTTCGCTGACGCCGACCACGCTGCCGTCAGCCATGCGAACAAAGCTCAGCATCGTCACCAGCAACAGCACCAATCCGCCACCCAGACGCCGGACCCAGCGATGCTGTCGCTGAGCAATATAGTTCTGTGAGGAAGTATTGGATGGGTTCATGTTCGGATTCCTTTGGGGTGCCGGCCGAGCCGATACGGCCGCTGGCAAACACCATCGCCATCGCGGCGAATGGCCCACAGCATGCCGGATTGGACCTGAATCCACGCTGTCCGTTCCCTCGCGAACCCGACGACGACGCACTCAGGCGAACGGATCCGCCCCCTCCCTGCCACGCACCCAGTCCTTCAATGCCTGGACGTGCTGCGGATACAGGCGATGCAGGTCGTCCTGAAACAGAAAGCTGTGGTCCTCCGGGTCGAACCCAGGAACCACTACTTCGCTGACCAGGGCGTGCGGAACACCGGGCAGCAATCGACTGGCCTTCCAGCAGCCGCCGGGCACCTTAAGAAACAGGGCGTGATCCGGCTCGAAACCCAGAACCTGTCGCTGCAAAACGCCCAGTTCGGAAACCGTCCGATATTCGACCGGCCCGCCGTGCTGAAGGTAATGCAGAATCGTCGAGCGATTGCGATGCATCACACCAAGCGGGGATGCAGCCGTCAGCAGATAGTGGATCGAGCTGAGCCGCGGCCGGCGTTTCGCGCCCTGCGTGGTCATAACCGTATCGGTGTAGATCCGGCGAAAGTAGCCACCCTCCGGATGCAGCTGGAGTGCCAGCCGTTCAATCCACACGCAGGGATCGGTCATCGGAGCGGAATCGAGCAAAGGCGGTTTCATCGGTTCTTTATCTCGCGAATCTCGTTGATCAGATGGGTGACGCATCACTTTTGTCAGGAGCCCAAGACTGACTGACCTGCATCATCGCCGCATCGCTTGGCCTGAAAGAAGATAGCCGCCGCTGGACAGCGCTTGCGCAGGTCCGAACAATGCATGCCCCCGAGGCAGGAGATTCGCACGTGCACCAGGACCGTTTGAAACAAGATATCGCGCAGCTGCGCAGCGAGCTGAATCAGCTTGACGCCAATGCCCCTGGGCGCGAGCGACTGCTGTCTCTGGTCGAGCGCATCGAATCTGAACTGGGCGAATCTCCGCAGCGTACCGAACCGCTGGTCGACGGCCTCAGTAGCGCAATCACAGATTTTGAAGTCGAACATCCGCGGGCCACAGAAATTCTGCAACGCATTGTCGCCAGCCTGAGCTCAATGGGAATCTGATCCGCCCTACTGGCGTCGCGACGGCTAGCTGCTATGCTGCAGCTTCCTTCGCATAGGGAGACTGCTGACATGCCCGCTACCCCGTCGTTCGATGCCCAGATTCAGGCATTCCGGAAAAAGCTCAACTCGGTCACCGCGTCACGCAAAAAACAGGTTGCCTCACTGCGCACCAAAGCAGCAGACGCCGCACTGCATTGGGTCATGTCGCATCAGAGCCGCGTGACCGCGTTCAAGGGCGCCGTCAAAGGAACGCCGGTTGAGTCTGCGGTGGACAAGCTGATCGACATCCTCAAGACGGAAGCCAAACCGGCCAAGGCAGCAGCCAAAAAGCCGGCTAAGAAGGTCGCAAAGAAAGCTGCGCCGAAACCTGCGCAGAAGGCGGCCAAGAAAGTGGCAAAGAAGGCTGTGAAGAAAGCGGCCAAAGCCGCTGGCTGACACGCCGACCGAATGTAACGCGGCCGTCGCGCTGTATTGGCGACGGCCGCTTTGCGTCCGGCCATGCCGCTGTACCACCAATACCGATGACCTGGATCATCGCTGATCCAGTGTGATCGGGACTAAACCAGTCAACCATGACCACTGCCTGTACCTACTCGCTGGACCAGGCTGGAGTTGGCGCTTGAGCCAAGCCACGCTTCAGGCACGCCTTCAGGCGCTGCTGCTCGGCGACAGTGTCGCTGCAATGCACCTGCGCTGGCTGACCCTGGCGCTGGACATCGCGCTGGTCTGTTTCTTCCTGGTGACCACTTTCGTCGAACACGGCACTTGGCTGGTGATCGCAGACTATGTGATCGGCAGTTTTCTGTTGACTGAATGGCTGTTCCGCTTCTGGGCCGCAAGAGACCGCGTCGGCTTCGCCAGCCGGCCGATGACCATTATTGATCTGGCCGTGATCCTGTCGCTGTTTGCGCCATCGATTACCGAGAACTTCGTGTTCCTGCGCGTGCTGCGGGCACTTCGCCTGCTTCGCTCCTACCACGTACTGCGGGAGCTGCGCAGTCGGCACGAGTTTTTCAAGAGCCACGAACAGGTCATCTTCAGTGCCACCAACCTGTTCGTATTCATCTTCGTCGTTTCAGCGGCGGTCTACGCACTGCAGGTACGGGTCAACGACCAGATTCACGATTACGTCGACGCGTTGTATTTCACCATAACGACATTGACGACCACCGGCTTCGGCGACATCGTCATGGTCGGCAGTTGGGGGCGACTGCTGGCTGCATTGATCATGATCGTCGGCGTGTCGCTGTTTCTGCGACTGATCCAGTCGATCTTCCGCCCAGTGAAGGTCGAATACGAGTGCCCGGACTGCGGACTGATGCGGCATGACCATGACGCAGTGCATTGCAAACACTGCGGCCGCTTGCTGCATATCCGGAATGCCGGCGAAGGCGGCTGAATGACCACGCTGCGGCTGTCCGAAGCCTTGCTGTCTGGGCCTTACTGGGCTGTGGTCCTGATTACAGCCCTGCTGGTATCCGTCGCAGCCTATCTGCATTACGAAGTGCTGGAGCGGCTGAACTTCTCGATGCCGCACTGGAAGCTGCAGCCACGTCCCCGCATCCTGCTGATGATTGTGATCATCCTGGCAACGCACGTTGCCGAAATATGGATCTTCGGCCTCGGCATTTTCGCCACAACACATGCCCCGCAACTGGGCCATATCGCCGGCGTCGATCAATTGCTGTTCCTGGATGCGGTGTACATCTCCGCAACCACCTACACCACAGTCGGCTACGGCGACCTCGCCCCGGTTGGAGCGATCCGTCTGATCCTGGGAACTGAAGCCCTGACCGGCTTCGTGCTGATC
>JBFFJL010000073.1:0-12119 GCA_041555955.1 Nevskiaceae bacterium | reverse complement strand
TCAGCCATCTCGCGCATGCTTTCCGGCAGGCCCTTGGCGGCCAGCTTGTCCGGATGGTTCTGGCTCATCAGCTGGCGATAGGCTTTTTTCACGTCGGCATCGGAAGCGGTCGGGTCGACGCCCAAGATTCGGTAGGCTGCCTCCAGCTTCTGCCCTGGCGCTGACTCGCCGCGGCCACTGCCGCCCAGCATCGCTTCGAGCCGCAGCACCTCCGCTTCGGGTACGCCGAGTCCCCGTGCGATGCGCAGCAGCATCTGATGCTCAGCGGGATGAACCATGCCATCGGCAGCGAGCGCCGACAGCTGTATCTGCAGGAACATCTGCAGTAACGCGGGTTGTCCGCGGGTGATCTGGACAAAGCGCGCGACTTCGGCATCAACGTCGAAGCCATCGGCCTTGCCGCGATTGAATGCTGACTTGGCAGCTTCGCGAGCTGCACCGCTGAGGTGCAGGCGGTCGAATAACTGCTCGGCGATGCGAATTTCGTCGGCTGATACGCGGCCGTCGGCCTTGCAGACAGCGCCCATCACCGCGAACGTCGATTCCATGAACTGCGCCTGTGCCTGGCGCAGAGTGTTGCTGAGCGAGGAAGTACGCAGGGATTGGCTGATGAACCAGCCGATGAATGCGCCGACCAGCAGTCCGCCGAAGCGGCCGACAGCGAAGCCGATCAGGCCGCCGATAAAAATGAAAAGGTTCATTGCGCGAATTCTATCCGGGACAGCGCTCCTCGACCGCGAGGTGACGTGGTCCCATTTTTGCTTGCGGGATACCGTCCGGAGTTTACGTGCCGGCCGAACAACTGACAGGAACGACGCCGATGATCCCCCCGAAACACGGCATTGCACGGGTCGCGATGGCCGTGCTGTGCTCACTTGCGCTGCAGGCGCACGCCGCCAGTCTTGCGGACTTGATGACCCAGGTTCCGCCGCCGCCCGGCGATGCCGTCAGCGCGATGAATGCGATGCAGGACGAGCAGATCATCGAGCCGGCGTACGTGGCGTTTGCGCAGAAGATTGCCGACGAGCGTGCGGCCATTAGCGCACTCAATGGAGGCGCATTGCCGCCTACGACCGAGCCGCTTGAGCAGGCTGCGACGGCCTCCGCCGGGGAGCAGGCCATCGCTAGGGAGTTCAACACCTACCTCACCACCCATAGCGGCAAGGATGATCCGCGTGCGGCGCTGGGCAAACGCACGCGCTGGGTCAAGAAAGCCATGGGTGATCGCCAGATCGGCATCACCAAGAAGCTGCAGCCATGCTCCGATTCGTGTCAGAACGCGGCGGTGGCGGCCAGCAATCAGAAACTGCTGCTGCAACGGGAAAAGACCCTGTCGACCGAGCTGGAGATGTGGAACGCCCTGTTCGGGGACTGGAAGAAGACGCACATGCCGGTGGTTGTCACCGCACAGCAACGCTTGGACGCCCATGCCGATGCGGCGCAGACCGAATCCGGCCGAGCCGTGATCGCACGCTACCGAGCGGCGATGCTGAACGAGATTTCGCTGCTGTTCTCGATCACCGACAGCGCCATCCGGCGTGCGGTTGCGATCGAACACGGTCTGGACGGTTCCGAGCCGGACAGCATCAGCGGCGCGACCCGCAAGACCTCGGCGAAGCCTCAGTCGTAGTAGCTGGGTCGGGGCGCGCCGCCGTAAACTGCCGCCAAGGGAACCAGGGGGCGCGCGATTCGATTCAAGGTGACTGCAGGGCCGTGGGCGCGATGGAAGCCCGCACTGGTGCTGCTGGCATGGGCTGGCGGTATGGCGGTCTTCGTTGACGGTGTGGGACGGGTGGCGCAGCGTCAGGAGCAGCGTGAGCTCGAGGTTGTTGCGGTCACCGCGGCGGCGTCGATCAATCCGGATCAGGTCACTCAGCTGGCCGGCAGTGCCGACGATGTCGGGGGTGAGGTGCTGAGCGACGTGCGTTGGCGGCTGCAGCGCATCCGCGACGTCAATTCTCAAGTGCGTTTCGTCTATCTGATGCGGCCCGATGCGGAGCGTTTCATCTTTCTGGCGGATGCCGAAGCAGAGACCTCGCCTGACTATTCCCCGCCTGGACAGATCTATGACGATCAGATCGAGGGTCTACTGCGCGTCATGATGACCGCGCAACCGGTGGTCGAAACGCCCTACGACGATCGCTGGGGAAGTTGGGTCAGTGCGCTGGCGCCCATTGTCGATCCGGAGTCAGGCGTGGCGATTGCGGTGCTCGGCATCGATGTCAATGCTGAAAACTGGCAACAATCACTGCGGCGGTACTACGGCTTTGCGCTGGCGATCGCAATGCTGGCGACCGCTGTGTTTGGGCTGCTGTGGTTCGGGGCCTATCGCCATCGGCGTAACGCACAGCGACTGGCCGGACTCAACGAAGCACTCGAATCCGAGTTGGAGCACCGTCGTCTGTCGGACCGGCGACTCAGGCTGGCTGCAGCCGTGCTTTCGAATACCGGAGATGGCGTCATGGTGGCCGACGCACGCGGGGTCATCGAGTCGGTCAACGCCGCATTCGAGCGCATTACCCTGCATACCGCACAGCAGGCGGTTGGTCGAAAGTTGCGCATGCTGTATTCGGTGCACAACGGAGTGGGGCTGTTCCGTTCGATTCTGCAGGATCTGGTGCGCGTAGGCCGCTGGGACGGCCTGATCTGGAGCCGGCGCCGCAACGGTGAGCGCTATCCGCAGGAGATATCGATTTCAGTTCTGCGCGACGACGCCGGTGTGGCCACGCACTACGCCGCGATTTTCCGCGACAAGACCGATCAGTATCGACTGGAGCAACGCCTGAACGAGTTGGCGCAGGTTGACGGCCTGACCGGCATTCCGAATCGACGTCACTTCGATGCGTCACTCGCGGCAGCGTTCGAGCGGGCGCGCAAGGACCGCGAGCCGCTGTCGATGCTGATGGCCGATCTGGATTTCTTCAAGCGTTACAACGATCGATACGGCCATCTGGAAGGCGATGACTGTCTCAAGAACATTGCACAGCGCATCCGCAGCGTGGTGCGCAACGACTGGGATATGGCTGCGCGATATGGCGGAGAAGAATTTGCGATGATCCTGCCCGGTACCTCGCGGGATGATGCGATGCGCATTGCGCGGCGCTTGAACGACGCCATCCGCGCCATGGCGATCCCCAACCTCGACTCCAGCGTGGCGCCGGTCGTGACCATCAGCATCGGCTGCGCGACGGTGATCCCCAGCGAAAGCATGGTTGCGCGAGATCTGATCGCGCTGGCGGATGCCGCCTTGTACCGCGCCAAGCGCGAAGGGCGTGACTGCGTCGTTGCCGCAGACTGACCGCCCTGATATCGGTGCCGCCTCAGCCGGAACTGCTGGCTAGACGACGGAGAAACGGTGGCAGTGCCGCGCTCACTGGCTCGGGATGCGTGAGCTTCGATGCATGCGCCGCGCCTTCGATCTCGACCACTTCGCAGTTGCGCAATGGCGTCTGCTTTGTTCGAGCGCAATGAATAGCGCGCACGATAGCCAATCACGTTGCCGCAAGCTGTGCAGCAGCGGTACCGCGCGGATCGTCGGAACGAGTCCGTGCGAGGAAACGGCGATCAGGAACGGAGACGGAATGCGTGGGCCGGAGTTGTGGGCTCTGATCAGTGCGGCAGTGCAAAGGCTGCTGGGTTGCCATGGGTTGCAAGGTCCGCCGCCAGCTGAAGCTGAAGTCCCAGCAGTGCATCAATCGGTGGGCACTCGCGTTCGCGGCGAATGCTTGCGAACAAGGCTTCAGCCTGCGGATAGCCGCGTGTCAATGCATGCAGCCACTGCTTCAGGCGGCCTGGGGCAAAGCGCGGCAAGATCTTGGCACGCACCTGTCGCCAGTAGTCCTGCACCATGGGCAGCAGGCTGTCCCACTCCAGTGTTTGTGCCATGGCGTTCTGTGCCGCCGCGCGAATCTGCAGCGCGAGATCCGGACGCGCCACCAGGCCACGGCCGAGCATGAAGTGCTCCGCCCCGCTGACTTCGCGGCAGCGGCGCCAGTCGTCGACGCTCCAGATCTCGCCGTTGGCAATCACGGTAACGTCGACGGCCTCACGGATCCGTGCAATCCATTCCCAATGTGCCGGCGGTTGATAACCCTGGATCTTGGTCCGCGCATGGACCACCAGTTCTGAAGCGCCCCCGCTGACCAGTGCGCGGGCGCTGTCGAGTGCGCCATCCGGTCGGTCGCAGCCCAGTCGCATTTTCGCCGTCACCGGAATATCGGCCGGGACCGCCGCCCGTACCGCGCACACGATGCGATGCAGCAGCTCGGGCTCGCTCAACAGGACCGCGCCACCGCGCGAGCGGTTGACGGTCTTGGCCGGGCAGCCGAAATTCAGATCGATCACCGGTGCGCCCAGCGTGCAGGCCAGTGCGGCGTTCTCGGCCAGACATTGCGGGTCCGAGCCCAGCAATTGCACGCGCATCGGCGTGCCGGCGCGCGTCTGGGCGCCGTTGTGCAGCTCCGGCGCCAGTGCATAGAAGCAGCGCGGCGGCAGCAGACGATCGCTCACGCGGATGAATTCGCTCACGCACCAGTCGATACCCCCGACGCGGGTCAGCACGTCACGCAGGACGTTGTCGACCAGACCCTCCATCGGTGCCAAGGCAATCTGCATCAAGCTGCTCGAATGAAACGGCGCGTAGGGTAGTGGCTGCGTGCGCCGTTTTCACCCTGGCGCGCTACATCAGGCGTGGCCAAGGAACAGACGCAGCGCAGCCAGACCCAGCAGGACCAGCACCGGCACGCCGATCGCTACGCCGTGACGCCACGCAATTTTGGTGGCGACGATCGCGCGCAGGCGCTGCTGCCAGGCGCCGCTGAGACGGCGGTAGTTGCGCAGGTAGTCAACGGCGACGCCGATGTTCCACACCAGTACCAGCCCGGTGGCGACGCCGACGTAGACCATCCAGCTTGCCGACCAGCCGCCGAACAAGATCGACAGCGCCAGCGAAACCGCCGCCGCCGTCGTCATGCCCCAGAGGCTGACGACCAGCGTGGTCACGGAATTGTCGACCGCTTCGGCCGATGCCTTGTCGAAGCGTGCAAACAATTCGTCGGCACGCTCGTCGACCACCTGATGCAAAGCCGCCTGGCCCTTGACCACCAGCGTGTCAGTGACCTCTTCGATCACTTCCTGCCGCTTCTCGCTGAGGCGTTGGCGGGCGCTCTGCACGCCCTTCGCAACGAAGGTCAAAATCGCCGATAGCACGGCGATGTCGTCGATATAGCCCAGGCCGGGAATCAGGTCCGGTACGGCGTCGACCGGACTGATGAAGTAGAGCAAGGCCGCGGTCAGATAGATCAACTGCTGCTTGCTCAGGCTGCCGCGCTGTGCCCACAGCTCCGTGGCCTGCTTGGCGAGTTTCCGCAAGCGCGTATAGCGCTCGCCGTCATGGCTGCGAATCGAAGCCAGCTTGTCGTCCAGCTCATCGTCAATGCGTTCAGCGGCGGCATCGCTTTGCGCTTCAGTCATGAAGCGCGACTTCAGCAACGCTTCGGCGCGCTTTTCGAGGTCGGCGTGAGGCGTGTCTTCCTCGATCGTCGAAATGGAATTCTTCTGGTTCATCGATACTCGGCAGCGGCCGCGTCTGCGGCGGTAGAGTTCAGAGCCTACTGCGTGGCGCTGAGACTTGCACGGACGACGGCATTCAGCGCGTTGCCGCCAAACCGTCGCTCGGTTCACGGTGCGGTTTCAGGCATGATCGAGCGATGTGCGGACGATACGCAATGGCGCCTACGGATGCCCGAGCCTGGGCGTCGGTCGGTGAGCGCCTGGGCGCCGATCTTGAGCAGGCGCTGTCAAACCTGGCGCCGCGCCACAACATCGCCCCGAGTACCCAGGTTCCGGTCATTTACCGGGACTCCGACCGTAGCGGGCCTCGTGTTGCGATGGCGCGCTGGGGCTTCGTCCCGCACTGGTGGCGACAGCCCGCGCCGCCAAAATTCAACACGATCAATGCGCGCAGCGAAGACGCCGCGAGCAAGCCGATGTGGCGCGACGCCTGGCGCCGGCAGCGCTGTCTGATTCCGGCCACCCACTGGTATGAGTGGATGGAGGACGTTGCGGTCAAGCGGCCGCATGCTCTGAACCTTCCCGACAATAAGGGTTTCATGTTCGCCGGTCTGTGGTCGTGGTGGCGGCCGGCACCCGACATCGAGCCAGTGGTGACGTGCGCGATCCTGACGCGCGACGCCAGCGACAGCGTGCGCAAGGTGCACGATCGCATGCCGGTGATTTTGCATCCGGACGGTTGGACGCTATGGATACAGCCGGGCGACGCCGATCCGCGCTGGGTCGACGATGTGCTGCACGCCCATCGGGTGACCGAGGCGCGTGCCTGGGAGATCAGTCGCCGCATCAACACGCCGCGCAACGACGATCCGGACGTGCTGCTGCCGTTTGATCCGTTCGACGAGTAGCGGAGTCCCACGCCATGCGCCGATGGCGCGGGACATGCCGCAGTGGTGTTGCTTCAGGCCTTTTTGACGAAGCAGGCTTTGAGCATCAAGCCCATGCCATCGACCTTGCAGTCAATCTCGTGATCGCCGGAGACCAGACGGATGTTTTTCACTTTCGTGCCGCCCTTGATCGTCGTGGATGAACCCTTGAGTTTCAGATCCTTGATCAGCGTGACGTCATCGCCATCCGCCAGCAGATTGCCGTTGGCATCCTTGACGATCAGCTTGTCTTCATCGTCCGCATCCGCCGCAATGGCCTGTGCCGACCATTCGTAGCCGCAGTCCGGGCAGATGAACAACTCACCGTCGGGGTAAGTGTTTTCCATCTTGCATTTGGGGCACGGTGGGATCGTATTCATGCGGCTTTTCCTTGGCAGTCGTTGATCGGCATCGCCCCTTCGGCGACGCAAGCGGGCGCGAGCATGGAGCGCGAGGGGTGTTGGGTCAAGCGTCTTCCGATGTCCGAAACTCGGAGGGCGAATCAAGTGGCCTGCCACAACGCAGCTCACCTGCTGCGGATCTGGCACGCAGCTGTTGCTGCATTCAGCGCCTGACGTGCATCAATGCACACGTCCCGCGATCAGTGCATGGTCACCGGTCTTGAGAACGCGCCGGCGTCCACGCGTTGGCGTTCCGTGCGGAGTGCGCCATGAGCTACTACTTCAACAAGATTCTGCCGATGAGCTTCGAGCATGCAGTCGCCCAGGTGACGATGGCGTTGAAGGCCGAAGGCTTTGGCGTCATCACCGAAATCGATGTCACCAGCACGCTGAAGCAGAAGATCGGTGTCGACTTCCGCAAGTACCGGATTCTCGGCGCCTGCAACCCGAAGCTTGCCTATGAGGCGCTGCAGCTTGAGGACAAGGTCGGTGCGATGCTGCCGTGCAATGTGATCGTGCAGGAAAAAGCAGACGGCATGATCGAAGTGGCCGCCGTCGATCCGGTCGCATCGATGCAGGCCATCGACAATCCGCAGCTGCAGGCTGCCGCAGAGGGTGTGCAGGCCAAACTCAAGCAGGTCATCGCCAGCCTCTAGCCCTGGTCAGCTGCAGGCGCCGTAGCTGTCGCCGTGGTTGATGTGGGCCGGAACGGCGTCGTCGGGCAGGATCAGGGTCTGTTTGTGCTTGTGGCGGATCGCTGTGGTCTTGCTGGAGCGCAGGTCCGGTTCGAGCTTCGTCGCGATCACGCAGGCGCCGAGATTCAGGGCGACGATGATCAACAGGATGGATCGTGTCATGACAGCGCCTGCGAAAGGTGAGCGTGAGAGCCATATTGCCCGGCCTGTCGCAGTTCGATTCGTTGTGGTGCCTCTTGCCCCGGTCGCTGCGGCTTGCGCCGCCGCAGGCGCCTGCCTAAGCTGCCCGGCTCGCTTCATGGAGACCCGAAATTCAAACATTTGAATGCCAGAAGTGTGGGCAGCTGCTCTATTTCGAGAACTCGCACTGCGAGCGCTGTGGTCACGCTCTGGGGTTTCTGGAGCGCACCGCGCGGTTGGAGACGCTGGTCGCCGTGGGTGGAGAGGTGTGGTCACCAGTGGGCGCGGCGCGCGCAAATGAGCGCTACCGTTTCTGCGCCAATGCCAACGTCCAGGTCTGCAATTGGCTGGTTGACGCCGATGGCAGCGCCAGCCTGTGCCGTGCCTGCTCCCTGAACCAGACGATTCCGGACCTTCGGGTCTTCGGCAATCAGGACCGCTGGCGCAAGCTGGAATCGGCCAAGCACCGACTCATCTACAGCCTGTTGAAGCTGAACCTGCCGCTGTACAGCAAGGCTGAAGATGCCTGGCGCGGTCTGGCCTTCGAGTTCCTGGGCGATCCCAACCCCCGATTCCGCGAAGGGCCCGCCGTGATGACCGGCCACCTCAACGGGATCGTTACCCTGAATATCGCGGAAGCCGATGACGCCGAACGCGAGCGCCAGCGCGCCACGATGGCCGAGCCCTATCGCACCCTGCTCGGTCACTTCCGCCACGAAGTCGGGCACTACTACTGGGCACAGCTGGTTTCTCCGACGAAATGGCTGCAGCCCTTCCGCAATCTGTTCGGCGACGAGCGGATCGATTACGAGCAGGCGCTCGACGCCTACTACGCTGGCGCTGCCGGGCCCTGGCAGATGCAGTACGTCAGCGCCTATGCCAGTTCACACCCCTGGGAAGACTGGGCGGAAACCTGGGCGCACTATCTGCACATCATCGATGTGCTCGAAACCGCCTACGCCTATGGCATCAGTGTCCGCCCGCGTGCAGGGCGCTCGCCCGATCTGACGACGCGCGCCGATTTTGACGCCTATCGCATGGAAGACTTCGACGCTTTGGTGCAGGCCTGGTTGCCGCTGACCAACGCGATGAACAGCATCAACCGCAGCATGGGCCAGCCCGATCTGTATCCTTTCGTATTGCCGCCACCGGTGCTGAACAAGCTGCACTTCGTCCACGAGGTCATTCGCCAGTCGCGCGGCCGCCGGGAAACCGCAGCGTGATCGATGCAAACTGACAGCGCGACGCCGTCAGTTCAGTAACAATGGCGGATTGATGTTCTCTTCTTCGATTTTCCCTCGCGCCGGCGGCGCATCCCGATGAAAAAACTGCTGGGCTATGTGCTGACGCCGATCTTTCTGATCGTGTGGCTACTGCTGCTGTACCTGTTTCTGGGATTCCAGTTCATTGCGTTCAAGCTTTTTGGCGGGCCGGCGCAGCAGCGCGTGGTTGCCGTTCTGTGCGGATTGCTGGTGTTGTCGCTGTGGTTGCTCGCCACGCGTACGCGGGTGCAGTTTGCCGAGGACCTGCCGACCGACCGGCCGATCATCTTCGTCGCCAATCACCAGAACAAGCTGGATATTTCCGGCATCAACTGGTTTCTGCGTCGGCACACGCCGCGCTTCGTCTCCAAGATCGAGCTGGCGCGCGGCATCCCCAGCATTTCCTACAACCTGCGGCACAGCGGCGCGGCGCTGATTGATCGCAACGATCCACGGCAGGCGCTGAAGG
Organism: Nevskiaceae bacterium; assembly: GCA_041555955.1. Classification (GTDB taxonomy): domain Bacteria; phylum Pseudomonadota; class Gammaproteobacteria; order Nevskiales; family Nevskiaceae; genus Solimonas. The sequence goes on along the minus strand of JBFFJL010000073.1, from coordinate 2,675 downwards.
AAATCGGCCGCCTCGGCAAGCTGATTGAACAGACGCGCAGTTCGGCGGTGATCTTTCCCGAGGGCACACGCTCGCTGACCGGCGAGATGGCGCCGTTCCAGACCGCCGGGGTCAAGATCCTGCTGAAGAATGCCCCGAGCGCGCTGGTGGTGCCGATCTACATCCACGACACCTGGGCGCTGAATCGCTACGGATCATTCCCGATGTCGGTGGGCGAAAAGCTGAGCTGGAGCGTGCTGCCGGCGATCGATGCGGCCGGAAAGACCGCAGACCAGGTTGCTGCCTTGGCCGAGGGCAGCATTCGCGCCGAGCGGGAAAGATTCCTGGGCCGGGCTCACACGGCATAGCCGCTGGCCTGGACGTCTGCGCGTCGCGCTACGCTGGTCGCCAGGCAAGGCGCTGCGCCGCAGCGCAAGTACTGAACAGGAGAATGCCGCCATGACCTCATCCGAACATGCGCCCGAACATGCCCAGTTCATGCAGGCGGCCTACGCGCAGGCGCTGAAGTCCTATCAGGAAGGCGGACTGCCGATCGGCGCGGTGATGGTCGAGGACGGCCACGTCATCGGTGAAGGGCACAATCGCCGCGTGCAGGATGGCGACCCGACCGCGCATGGCGAGATGGACTGCTTTCGCAAGGCCGGGCGCCGGCCGCACTACCGCGACGTCACGCTCTACACCACGTTAAGTCCGTGCATGATGTGCGCCGGCACCGTGGTGCAGTTCGGCATCCCGCGCGTTGTTGTCGGCGAGGATCGCTCGTTTCCCGGCAACATCGACTTCCTGCGCGAACACGGCGTTGACGTCGTGCTGCTCGACGATGCGCCGTGTCAGCAGCTGATGAGCCGCTTCATCGCCGAGCAACCGGCGTTGTGGAACGAGGACATCGCCGGACGCGAGCGCGTCTGAGGCTTCACTGCGGCTCAGGCGGCTGCTGCGCCCTGCGGCGGTTCGGTGGTCAGCGCACGATCGCCACGCGGACGGCTCGGCAGCGAGTGACGCAGGATGCGCCAGATCACCTGACCGAACTGCTTCGGCAGCGAGCCGGTGTTGTAGCGCTGGCCGTAGCGTGCGCAGATCTCGCGGATTTCCGGTGCGACCTCGGCGTAGCGACGCGCCGGAATGTCCGGGAACATGTGGTGCTCAATCTGATGGCTCAGGTTGCCGGTCATGATGTGGAACAGCGGACCGCCGCTGAGGTTGGATGAGCCGCGCAGCTGGCGCAGATACCAGTGCCCGCGCGATTCGTTGCGCAGCACGCTCTTGGGGAAGGTCTCGACATCCGCGGTGAAATGACCGCAGAAGATCACCGTATAGGTCCATAGACTGCGCATGACGTTAGCGACGAGGTTTCCGGTCAGCACCGGCAGGAAGAACGGCCCGGCCAGCAGTGGAAACAGCACATAGTCCTTGATGACCTGACGGCGCATCTTGCGTCCGACCGGGGCGAATTCCTTGCGCAGCTGCGCGCCGGTCATCTTGCCCTGCATCCAGCGGCCGAGGCGCAGATCCTGGATCGCCACGCCCCACTCGAACAGCAGCGCGAAGATCACCGCGAATACCGGTTGCCCCAGGTAAATTGGCTTCCACTTCTGCTCGGGGAAGATCCGCAGCACGCCGTAGCCGATGTCGTCATCAAGGCCCCGGATGTTGGTGTAAGTGTGGTGCTTGTAATTGTGCGTCTTGCGCCAGTTGTCGGCGGTACCGACGATGTCCCACTCGTAGGTCTTGCCGTTGAGCGTCGGGTCGTTCATCCAGTCGTACTGACCATGAATGACGTTGTGACCCAGCTCCATGTTCTCAAGAATCTTGGACAGACCCAGCAGCAAAGTGCCGAGAATCCATGCCGGCGGAAACAGGCCGAAGAACAGCAGCCCGCGGCCAGCGGCTTCGGTGTAGCGCACAGCCTTGACGATGCGGCGGATGTAGCGCGCATCGGGCTCGCCGATCTTGGCAACGGTGCGTGCGCGCAGTGCGTCGATTTCGGCGCCGAAACGGTCCAGCTCCTCGGCGGACAGCGGGCGGTTGATTGCAGTGTCGGTCATGGTCGGCGGCATCAAAGATCGAGGGTGAGGTCGCTGCAGGCGCGGCTGATGCAGATGCGCAGTGCGGCGGTCGGCTCGCTGTCGCGATCACCGGTATTGAGATCCTGCGTGGTGCCTTCGAGCTTGCCGCAGGCGCAGGTGTTGCAGATGCCCATGCGGCAGCCATGCGCGGGACGGATGCCCTGCGCCTCGAGTGCGCTGAGCAGCGGTTGTCCTGCAGGCAGCTCCAGGGTGCGGCCGCTGGCGCGCAGTTCCACGCGCACCGTGCCGTGGATGTCGTCGTTCACCGGCGGCAGCGTGAACGCCTCGGCATGGAACCGGGCCGCACGGTTGCCGGCGATCTGGCGCGCAGCATCAACGAAACCGGCCGGGCCGCAGGCGTAGACACGGTGCTGCTCCAGCCCGGGCGCGTGCTGCTGCAGCCAGTCCGCGCTCAGGTGCGCGCCGTGCTGGGTGCAGGCCACAGCATCCAGTGATGCGGTTTCGCGTGTCAGCACCAGCTGCAGATGAAACCGCGATTCACGCGCGGCCAGCGCGCGCAGCTCATCGGCGAAGCACAGATCCGCCGCGGTGCGCGCCCAGTAGATCAGCGTCAGTTCGCCGCGCATCGAGGCGGCGGCCCAGGCGCGG
>JBFFJL010000072.1:0-12169 GCA_041555955.1 Nevskiaceae bacterium | reverse complement strand
GGCGTCGGCGTCGGCGTCGGACTCACGCTGGGGGTCGGCGTCGGGCTCGGTGACGGACTGGGGGTCGGAGTCGGCGTTGGCGTCGGGCTGATCCCTTCACAGACATCACCGGTGCCATTGGCGTCCGCATCCTGTTGATCGGCATTGGCGATCGTCGGGCAATTGTCGAGCCCGTCAACCACGCCGTCGCTGTCTGTATCAACAGGCTGCCCGCCAGGGTCGTTGGCCGCAGGACTCCCAAAGGTGTTTTCACAGTAGAGGAACGGATCAACCACGGGCGTCGTGCCGGTTTCGTCGCCACCGAGCACGTCCGGCAAGAACGGCGCCACGCTGTTCCAGTACGTTTGCCGCGACACGATGATGTAGGTCTGGAAGTTGCAGTAGTTGATGCTCTTCTCATTCAAGGTGGTGCCGAGATTGAGATGGCCGAGGGCTTTTTGTATGACGTTCTTTTCCGGATCCGCCGTGACATCGCCCCAGCCGATCTGCACCCACGGGGCCAGCGGATTGATCGGAATACCGCCGAGGTCGAATACACCCTCGATCGGATCGTACTCTTCGATGCCCGGAATCCACGCTGCCTGCTCCAATGCACGACGCAGGAACCAGTTGCTGACGGTAAAACCCTTGCCAGTCGCCATCACCGGCAACTCATCAACCACGGTGATGCCGCCGATGTGCCCGAGCAGCTGACGCGCCTCAAGCAGGACGCGTGAAGCGACACCCGCGGCGCGCGGCGTCGAAAAGCTGGTGCCGCCGACGTACGGCTCCAGACCGCTTTCGCAATCCATGCAATAGGGCAGGGCTTGCGTGAAGTCGGAGACAAAATCAGGGAATACGCCGGACAGCAGCGTATCGCCCTCGGATGAACCCTCCTCAAGACCGCCGACGCCGATGCTCCACCACGGGCCGGCCCCGGCACGCAGCGGGGTCAGACCCGGCGCGTTGCCGCCGGAGCTGAAATGCAGCTTGCCCATCTCGACCACGCCCAGATAGGTATCGTGGAACGCGCGGGTTTCCGGCAGCGGGAATCCGGTATACGGAATCGACACGCCATAGCTGGTGGTGACAATGTCGATGTCCGGGTTCAGGAACGCGAGGTCGTGCGCAGCGTCGTTGCCGAGATCGCCTTCGGTTTCGATGAACAACAGCACCGCATCCGGATTGCCGGCCAGCGCCGCCGCACTGGTGCCGACGCCATGCTCGCTCTTGGCCGTGGTTGGAATCAGTGGGGCCAGACCCGCGCCGGCATACGAGGTCGCGATGATGTTGGTGCCTTTGAAGTAGTACAGCTCATGCGGCTGCACGCTGTCCCAGAACGCCTGGTCGGCGGCGATGTCCTCCGCCAGATTGCCGGTACGCGTCAGCGTGACAACGTTCTCCGGCTTGACCCCCAGCGCATCCAGCACTTCCTGTGTCACTGACGACGGCGCGCTATCGGTGTAGATCTCGCTGCCGGCGTAATAGAAGTCGTGATAGGGATTAATCCCGGAATCGATATCGGCGACGATCACGCGCGGCGTGTTCGGCGCAGACGGTACCGACCCACCGGTGCTGGCGGCATGCACCGGCACCGCGAATCCGATCAGACTCAAAGCCAAGGCCATCGGCCGGACGTACGTGCACGCCCGACCCGTGGCCGCGCGACGCTGCGGCAATTCAAACATGGTCAACCCTCTCAACCCTATGAACGTCTATGTCGTACTCCGACCGAATCGGAGTGCCAAGCCATGCAGCACGGCCTGATCGTTTTAGTCACAGGGCAATGTAGAGAGAGTCCGCGCCCGGAACAATGGGAAATTCCACCCAAAAAAGCATCTCGGCACGCCCCGCAACAGCGCAATTTCGCGCCACAGTGGAGCATTGCGCCTGCCCCGAGTGCAGCTGTGGGGAAAGCCCTGAAATTTGGCGCCGACAGTGCGCGATCAGACTGCCTGCGTCTGCACTGTCACCGGGCCTTCGACGAATAGGGTCCGGCTCGGATAGGCGAAGTCCACTCCCGCGTGCTTGAACGCGCGCACCATGCCGAGATTGATTGCCTGCTGCGTGTCCATGTACTTGGTGTAGTCGGGATCACGCATCCAGTAGACCACCTCGAAGTCCAGCGACGAATCACCGAAAGAGGCGAAGTGCGCCCGATCGAAGCGCGCCAGCGGCTGCGCCTCGATGAGGGTCTTGACCGTCTGCGGAATCGTTTCCAGTTGTTCAGCGGTGGTCTGATACAGCACGCCAAACTTGAACACGATGCGACGCTCGAACATGCGCTTGTAGTTACGCAGCCGCGCTTTCAGCAGATCGCTGTTGGAGAACACGATCTGTTCGCCGCCGAGGCTGCGGATGCGCGTGGTCTTCAGGCCAACGTGCTCAACCGAACCCATGTAATCGTCGACGATGATGAAGTCACCAATCACGAACGGTTTGTCGATGATGATCGACAGCGATGCGAACAGGTCGCCGAGAATGTTCTGCACCGCCAGCGCAACCGCGATACCACCGACACCCAACCCGGCAACCAGCGCAGTCACGTCGACGCCGAGGTTGTCGAGCATCACCAGCAACAGCACCGACCACAGCAGCACCCTGCCGATGAAGTTCAGCGCACCCAGGCTGGTCGCGGCGCCGGCATCGACTTCCATTGCCTGCTGGCGGTAACGGCCAAGCCAGAATTCCAGCGCGCAGTTGGCCCACAGCCCCGCCTGCAGGAACGCGCCCAGCGTCGCCAAGACCTTCAGCGTCGCCGTCGCCTTGTCCGGCAGTTCCAGATACAGCGTGCCGAAGTACAGCGTCACCAGAAAGATCAGCCACTGTCGGGTGCGCTGCGCCACGGCGACCACCGAATCATCGATCGCAGTGGCGGTGCGGTCGGCCAACTGCTTGAATCGCCCGATCATCACGGACTTGACCAGTGCGACAACCAGATTGATCAGCAGCGCCAGGCCGATCGCGGTCAGCCAGTGACTGAGGGGATTCTGCAGAACGACGACATCCAGATTCATGCGGCGGCACCTCGGCATGCGAACAGGGTTTGCAGTGACGCGCCAACGGCGGACCTGCTGCGAGGCGTGCCTTTTTACCCGCGACGGCCACCAAACTCAAACCGCCACACATCGAGATGAGCGCAATTCCCGCGTACTGACACCGAATCGACAAGGACGAGGGCTAGAATCGACCGATGCCCATCCCGCCACCGACCACGCTCGAATCCCGCGCCGGCAGCCCTGTCGGCACGCCAGTCGTGCGCTGGCGGCAGGCGCTGCTAATGGCATCAATCGCGCTGATCTACATCGTCGGCGTGCAATGGCTGATCGGCTGGCAGCGCCTGCTGCGCGATGCGATTCAAGCCGGAAGCGTGCCGCTGGCCTGTGTCGCCGTCGGCGTACTGGGCAGCTATGGCCTGCGCGCGCTGCGCATTCGCGCGGCCTTGCCGTCGCAGATCAGCCCGCCGCTGTTCGATGTCGCACGCCTGTTCGCAGTGCACAACGCCGCCAACTGGCTGCTGCCGGCGCGCACCGGCGAGATCAGCCTGCCGCTGCTGCTGCGCCAGTACTTCGACGTACCGCTGGGGCAAGGCAGCGGCGTCCTGCTGTGGCTGCGATTGCAGGATCTGCACGTACTCTCCGCGATCGGCGGCGGCGCACTGCTCGCCCGCGGCACGCCCGAGTGGCACTGGGCCGGTGTGCTGTTACTCGTCGCCAGCACCGCCTTACCGCTGCTGGCGTTTGCCCTGGCGCCACGCATGGCACACCGCTGGCCGCTGCTGCGCAAAGCGCTGGCGGTCGTCCCGTCCACCGCCACGGCAATCGGCGCCGACCTGGCGCTGGCGTGGCTGGCCTGGAGTGTCAAACTGACCGGGATCGGCATCGCATTGTCGCTGCTGCTGCCGCTGCCGTTCGCTGCCGGCGTGCTGGGCGCGCTGGGCGGCGATGTCGCCGCCGTACTGCCGCTGCACGCGCCGCTCGGCGCTGGCACCTACGAAGCGGGCGTACTGGTCGGGCTGTCGCCGTGGAGCCTCGCCCTGAAGACCACTCTCGCTGCCGCGGTGCAGCTGCACACGCTGTTGCTGCTGTCCGCACTGGCTGCGGGCGCACTCGGCCTGACGCTGCGCAAACCGAATCCACCCACTGAAGCCCTGAACTGATGCCGCAACCCAGCCTGTCACTGGTCGTGCCGCTGTACAACGAAGCCGGCAATGTGCTGCCGCTGGTCGACGCCATCCACACGGCAATGGCGCGTTATGACGGCTGCTGGGAACTGATCCTGGTTGACGACGGCAGCCGTGATGCCACGCCGACAGAAATGACCGCTGCGCGCGCGCACCACGGCGCGCATGTGCGCCCGCTGCATTTCCGTCGCAATCGCGGCCAGACTGCGGCAATGCAGGCCGGCTTCGACGCGGCACGCGGTCAGCTGATCGCCTCGCTGGACGGCGACCTGCAGAACGACCCCGCAGACATTCCGCGCATGGTTGACGCGCTGCTGGAACGCGATCTGGATCTGCTGTGCGGGCGTCGCGCCAACCGTCAGGACGCGCTGCTGCAGCGCAAGCTGCCGTCGCGTATCGCCAACCGGCTGATCGCCCGCGTCACCGGTGTGAAGATCTCCGACTACGGCTGTTCGCTGAAGCTCTATCGGGCCGAGATCATCAAGCAGGTGCGCCTGTTCGGCGAGATGCATCGCCTGATTCCGGTGTGGGCCGCGATGGTCACCTCGCCGGCGCGCATCGGCGAGATCGATGTCGCGCACCATGCCCGCACCCAGGGTGAATCGAAGTACGGGCTCTCACGCACCTTCCGCGTGCTGATCGATCTGCTGACCGCATTCTTCTTTCTGCGCTTCCAGATGCGGCCGGGTCACTTCTTCGGCGGCCTCGGCCTGCTGTTCGGCAGCGTCGGCGGCGGCATGATGACCTACCTGCTGTGGTGCAAGCTCGCACTCGGCCAGGACATCGGCACGCGGCCGATGCTGTTCGCCGCGATTCTGCTGCTGATGTTCGCGACGCAGTTCGTCACCACCGGCATCCTGGCCGAAATGCTGACGCGCGTGTTCCATCAACGCGATCGTCCGCTGGGTCTGACGTCGACACCCGACGACACCGACGCCTGGCATCCCGCTGCGGCAACGCTGCAGGTGTCGCCTGACTCCGAACCGGTGCGATGATGTCCTTGCGCTATCCGCAGGCGTGGCTGCCGCTGCTGATTGCGGCCGGCTTCTGGCTCGGCAGCTGGCAGCTGCCGCTGTTCGATCTGGATGAAGGGGCCTTCAGCCAGGCCACGCTGGAGATGCTGTCCAGTGGCAACTGGCTGACGACCACGCTCGACGGTGAGCCTCGCTACGACAAGCCCATGCTCAGCTACTGGCTGCAGGGGCTGTCAGTGTCCGCCTTCGGCGCCAACGAGTTCGCGTTCCGCCTGCCGTCGATGCTCGCCGCCACGCTGTGGCTGTTGCTGCTGTTCGGATTCGTCCGTGCGCGCAGCAGCGCACCGCTAGCGCCGTGGCTCGCCGCCGGGGCGCTGGCACTGTCGCCGATGTCGAGCATCATCGGTCATGCAGCGACTGCGGACGCGATCCTGAACCTGCTGATCGCCGCCGCTGCATTCGACATCTGGCGCTACTTCGAATCCGGTTCGCGCGCCGCGGTCTGGCGCACCTATCTGTGGATGGGTCTGGGCGTGCTGTGCAAAGGCCCGGTCGCAATCGTGATTCCACTGGCGGCGAGCCTTGCGTTCGCTGTGTCGACACGGCGCTGGCGCGACTGGCTTGGCGCCGTGTTCGACCTGCGCGGCTGGGCCGTGCTGCTGGCGGTCGTACTGCCCTGGGGCATCAGCTGCTGGCTGGCCGACGACGGCGATTTCATCCGTCACTTCCTGCTCGATCACAACCTGCAGCGCTACGACTCCACCCTGCAGGGCCATGGCGGCAAGGTCTACTACTACATCGTGGCGCTGCCACTGATCGTGCTGCCGTTTGCCGCGCTGCTGCCGGGCGCGATCAAGCGCGGCGTGCTGGGCGACGCGCTGGATCGCTACTGCCTGTTGTGGTTCGGCGTGGTGTTCGCGATCTTCTCGATGTCGAAGACGCAGCTTCCGCACTATCTGCTGTACGGCGCGACGCCGCTGTTCGTGCTGTTCGGCCGCATGGCTGCGCGCGTGCCGCCGAAGCCGGTGCTACTCGCGCCGGCAATCGCCGCGCTGCTGTTGTATGCCGCGCTACCGTGGCTGCTGCCGCAGATCCCGCTCAACCCGAAACGCCCCTGGGAAGCCGGCGTCGTCAGCGAAGCATTGGCGGCGTTCGACTGGCGCTACACGCTGATCTGCCTCGGCGCTCTGGCACTCTGCCTGTGGTCACTGCGTCGCTCGCGCATCGTCGCCGTGCTGGGCTGCGCGCTGGCCTTGAATCTGGCGCTGTGGCTCGGCGTCGCGCCGGTGCTGGCGCAGGCCCAGCAGGCACCAACGCGCGAGGCAGCGCGCGTCACACGTGAGCTGGGCCTGCCGGCGGTGGCGTACGCCACCTATCTGCCGACGTTCAGTGTCTACCGCGGCGCACCGACACCACATCGCCTGCCCGAGCCCGGCGAACTGGTGTTCGTGCGCGCCGACAAACTGCCATCACTGCAGCGCGCGCTGTCCGACGACTCCGCGAACGTCGAACTGAGGACGGTCTTCCGCCGCGGCGGCGTCGCCTTGCTGCAACGCCTGCCCCTTGAGCCGGAGCAGGTCCCGACTCAGGGGCCGGCGACGACAGCCGCACCTGACCCCGCTCAGATCTTGCGATAGACGTCAGCGCCGGCATCACGGAACTGCGCCGACTTCTCGGCCATGCCCCGCTCCAGCGCAGCCTGTTCGTCTGCTCCAACTTTGGCGGCATAATCGCGCACATCCTGCGTGATCTTCATGCTGCAGAAGTGCGGTCCGCACATGCTGCAGAAATGCGCGAGCTTGGCGCCTTCCTGCGGCAAGGTCTGGTCGTGAAATTCGCGTGCCTTCTCCGGATCGAGGCCCAGGTTGAACTGATCCTCCCAGCGGAATTCGAAGCGCGCCTTGGACAGCGCGTTGTCGCGCACCTGCGCCCCCGGATGCCCCTTGGCCAGATCGGCCGCGTGCGCGGCGATCTTGTAGGTGACGATGCCTTCACGCACGTCGTTCTTGTCCGGCAGGCCCAGATGTTCCTTCGGCGTGACGTAGCACAACATCGCGCAGCCGTACCAGCCGATGTTGGCGGCGCCGATGCCGCTGGTGATGTGATCGTAGCCGGGCGCAATGTCGGTGGTCAGTGGCCCCAGCGTGTAGAACGGCGCTTCGAAGCAATGCTTCAGCTGCTCGTCCATGTTTTCCTTGATCAGCTGCATCGGCACATGGCCAGGGCCTTCGATCATCACCTGCACGTCGTGCTTCCAGGCTATCTGGGTCAGCTCGCCGAGCGTGTGCAGCTCGCCGAACTGGGCATCGTCATTGGCGTCGGCAATGCAGCCGGGACGCAGGCCGTCGCCGAGCGAGAAGCTGACATCGTAGGCCTTCATGATTTCGCAGATGTCTTCGAAATGCGTGTAGAGGAAATTCTCCTGGTGATGCGCCAGGCACCACTTGGCCATGATCGAACCGCCACGCGAAACGATGCCGGTGACGCGCTCGGCAGTCCACGGGATGTAGCGCAGCAGCACGCCGGCGTGGATCGTGAAGTAGTCGACGCCCTGCTCGGCCTGCTCGATCAAGGTGTCGCGGAACAGTTCCCAGGTCAGGTCTTCGGCCTTGCCGTTGACCTTTTCCAGGGCCTGGTAGATCGGCACGGTGCCGATCGGCACCGGCGAGTTGCGCAGGATCCATTCGCGCGTTTCGTGGATGTTCTTGCCGGTCGACAGATCCATCACGGTGTCGCCGCCCCAACGGATCGACCACACCATCTTCTCGACTTCCTCGGCGATCGAGCTGGTCACCGCACTGTTGCCGATATTGGCGTTGATCTTCACGCGGAAGTTGCGGCCGATGATCATCGGCTCCAGTTCCGGATGGTTGATGTTGGCCGGAATGATGGCGCGGCCTTCGGCAATCTCCTGGCGCACGAACTCGGGCGTGATCTGATCCGGCAGGCGCGCGCCGAATGCCTGGCCGCGATGCATGCGCCGCAGATATCCGGCCTCGGTATAACTTTCGCGCAGCTCCTGCAGGCGCGCGTTCTCGCGGATCGCGACGAACTCCATTTCCGGCGTGATGATGCCGCGCCGCGCGTAGGCCATCTGACTGACGTTGGCGCCCGCCTTGGCCCGGACCGGGGTACGGATGTGTTCGAAGCGCAGCGCGTCCGCATGTTCGTCGGCAGCACGGATGCGCCCGAAGATCGAACTCGGCCCCTTGAGCTGATCGGTATCGCCGCGCGCCGCGATCCATGGCGAGCGCAGCGGCGCCAGGCCTTCGCGCAGATTGATCGTCACGTCCGGATCGGAGTACGGACCGGAGGTGTCGTACACCGTCACCGGCGGATTGGGCTCCACCCCGCGCTCGGTGCGCGTGGCTGTCAGACTGATTTCACGCATCGGCACGCGCATGCCGCCGGGCCCAACGACATGAATCTTGCGGCTGTTCGGAAACGGCTGACGCACATCGGCCGAGAGCTCCTCGGCCTGAAGAAAGATGTCCTGCGGTACGGCGCTCATAAACTTGATCTCGTGAGCCTGCGAGGTCGGACACGCGCGGGACACGCCGATCGGCGAATCCCCCGAGCCTTCCCTCACCGGCGTGCATTGACGAACCGGCCAGGTTCCAAGGGTTTGATCTCAGCCCGCGGCACAGACTCGCGGGCACCCCCGGCTGGGTACCGCGCCACGATAGGTCAGCCCCCGCGGCGCGGCAAGTCCCACCCGACCGGCCTCGACATCGCATTGACGCGAAACGCGTAGCCTACGCGTGCGCGGGGCCTGTCCATACGGAACCAGCCTCTGCCCGCCCGCACTCGGAGCTGTGACCGTGCTGTCGTTCCGTACCACGCTGTTCGCCGTGCTGACCCTGTTGATCCCCGCCACAGGTGCGCGCGCCTGGGTCTCGGACCCGGATCTATTCGCAGGCGACATCTTCCAGTTTGCCCCGGCGCTGACCGCCGCCGGCATTGCCTGGTCGCGCGACGACCTCGCGGGCGCCAAGCAGCTGGGCTATACGGTCGGCTCGACGTTCCTGCTCACCCACGCCATCAAGCACGCGGCCAACGGCACGGCCTGGGGCGAACGCCCCAATGGCAGTGATTACTCGTTTCCGTCCGGGCACACCTCGATGGCCTGTTCAGGCGCCGCTTTTCTGCAGGAGCGCTATGGCTGGCACTACGGCGTGCCGGCCTATCTGCTATCCGCCTTCATCGGCTACACCCGCGTCGACGAGGACATGCACCACTGGCGCGATGTCGCCGCCGGCTGCGGTCTGGCCTGGAGCATGGGCGCGCTATTCACCACACGCTGGCAGGATCAGCGTCTGACCCTGACCCCGGTGGCCGACACCCATTTTCTGGGATTGAGCCTGTCGTATCGCTGGTAGCCGCGACACCGGCCGGCGAGCAATTGCCGACGCCGATCCGACCTCACCGGCACGACCGGCGAAGCAGCCTTAGGCTGCAAGCCTTGCGGACCCGCCGGAATCCAGATGAGCAGCGTCGAAGCCCTGAATCAGCGCCTGCAGCGCCTCCACCGGGAGATCCAGGCCTGTTTCCCTGCCATCACACGGGTGTCCGTTGCGCTGTTCGATCCGGCGACCACCGAGCTGCGCACGTTTCTGTACAGTCCGGCGGATCATTCCCCGCTGAGCCATTACCGGATCAAGCTGCCCCAAGCCGGCTGGCTGAACAGCCTGCAATGCGAGCGCAAATCTCGCGTACTCAACGATCTCGACGCAGCGGATCTGGGCGAGCAGGAACACGCCCGCCGTATCGCCAGCGGTCACTATCAGGCCAGCTACACAGTGCCGATCTACGACGACGACCGCTTTCTCGGCTTCGTCTTTTTCAACGCCGATCGCCGTGACAGCTTCAGACCGCGCGTTGTCGCGCAGCTCGACCTTTTCGTACACATCATTTCGCTGATGGTTGAACGCAGTCTGCAGGCCGTCACCACATTGACTGGCGGCATGCACCTGTTGCGTCAGATTTCACACTTTCGCAACGACGAAACCGGAAGTCACCTGAGCCGGATGGCGTACTACTCAGAACTGATCGCCCGCGAGCTAGCGGCCAGCGTCGGTCACGATGACGACTGGGTCGAGCACGTGCGGCTGTTCGCGCCGATGCACGATATCGGCAAGATCACCACACCCGATGCCATTCTGCTCAAGCCCGGCAAGCTGACCGAGGCCGAATTCGAGGTGATGCGGCAGCACCCGGCACGCGGCGAAGCCATCCTGCAGACGCTGCTGCAGGAGCTTGATCTGACTGAGATGCCCTACGTCGAGGGACTACTGCACATCGCACGCCACCACCACGAGCGCTGGGACGGGACCGGCTATCCCGACCGGCTCGGCGGCAGCGCGATCCCGGTCGAAGCCCGTATTGTCGCGGTCGCCGATGTATTCGACGCGTTGACCACGAGACGCTGCTACAAGGAAGCCTGGCCACTGGAACGCGCCAGCGCGTATCTTCAGACGGAATCGGGCAGGCACTTCGATCCACAATGCATCGAAGTGTTCGTCAGCCGACTGGAACAGATCAACCAAATCCGCGAACGCTTTCCGGTCGCCTCGACTTCGGCAACCTGAGCGCCAATCCTTACTGCCAGCCGATGACTTCGTAACCCGATTCGCTGAGACAGCGATTGACATAGGCTTTGTAGATCGGCCCAGGGTCCTTGCCGCGAAACAGGCCATGCACCCCGCCTTGCGCGGCGCCGCCCGCAGCACCGTATTGCGCACCCTTACCCGCGTTGCCGGAGACCGAACCCACCGCGGCGCCGATGAGCGCCCCCGCCACTGCGCCACCCGCCGCGCCTTTGACCACCCGCCCCTGCGAACTGTCCAGATTGCTCGCATCGGCCCGCCGTCGACATTCGGCCACCGCCGCATCGGCGGCACCTTGGCCGTTCATCTGCGTCATGGCATTGGGATACAGCACTGGCCGCGGCGCCACGCAGGCGCTGAGCAGCACGACGCCCGGGAGCAACATGCCCAGCCATGGATTCACGCGCATCGAACTCCTCCACATCGACCGACTGCCACACCATTGCATGCCGGGCACGGCAACAGCGCACTGACGCCGGTCAATTCACACGACACCGTACCGGCGACTCAATGGGGCATGGGCGCCTTGTACGCGGCGATGTCGCGGATCAGGTCTTCTCCCGACAGCTCGGTGGCATTCTTGCCACCGAGGAACGAGGTCAACCCCGCCTTGTCGTAGTGCGCCTTGATGCGATCACTCATCAGGCCGATGTATTCGAGGTTCGGGATCAGCCGCAGGAACATCAGGTGCCGGAACGCAGCCATCGACGGCGCGTTCAGAATCACCTCGTCCCAGTCCTTCAGCGACATGCGCCCTTCGAACCACTCGTAGTACAGCTCATGCGACAGGAAGCGATTGCGCATCAGCAGCGCAACTTCATAGGCCCAGTCCTCGCGTTCGCGAATCTCGGACGGGCTGAGTTCCTTGCCGATGTGTTCGCGCAGCGCCAGCACACCGTAGTGCACATGTCGCGCCTCGTCCTGGATCACGTACTTGAGCAGCTGTTTCAACAGCGGCTCACGGGTGAAGTTGTACATCGTGCCGAAGGCGCCCAGCGCGAGACCTTCGACCATGATCTGCATGCCGAGGAATTTCACATCCCAGCGTGAGTCGGTCAGCAGATCATCGAGAATCACGAACAGGTTGTCGTTGCAGACATAGGTCTTCTGCAACTTGGCATCGAGATAGCGCAGAAACACTTCAAGATGACGGCCTTCGTCCATCACCTGGGTGGCGCCATAGAACTTGGCATCCATCCACTGCACCGATTCGGTGACCTGCGCTGCGGCGTACAGGGCGCCCTGTTCGCCGTGCATGAACTGCGACAAGGTCCACGACGCGATGTCATTGGCGAAACGCAGCTTTTCCTTCGGCGTCAGCTTGATGCCCTTGGCTGCGAGTCCTTCGAACGGCGGGTAATCCAGCGGCATCACCGGCCGCTCCGGGTTTTCCGGGTCGACGTCGATGCTCCAATCGAGATCACGAT